>NZ_PVWF01000053.1 GCF_003003995.1 Pleurocapsa sp. CCALA 161
AAAAAGAGCTTTAAAAAAAGCTAATTTTTCAGCTTTAATAACTGAAGCGGTAAATGGTCAAGAAGCGATCGCTAAACTAAGTCAAGAAAATCATCAACATCAAATTAATCTCCATATTGCTAATGATTCAGTTAACGTTTCAGCAACTGAAGACAGTCGTGCAATGAATAATCACCTTGATAGTTTTGACTTAATTCTTTTAGATTATTTGCTGCCAGATATAGATGGTTTAAATTTGTTGGCAGAGTTAAAAAAAAGAGATCTTCAGCTTCCAGTGATCATTTTAACAGGACAAGGAGATGAACAAATTGCAGTTGAAATGATGAAATCTGGAGCAGCAGATTATCTTTTAAAAGGAAAAATTGAACCTGATACTTTAAGCAGAGCAATTAACAATGCGATTCGAGTCAGCAAGGCAGAACAGGCAGTTAAATTTGCTAATCAGCGTCTTCGAGAGAGTAATCAGCTATTGTTTTCCAAAAACCTGGAGTTGGAAAAACAGCAGCAAAAAATAAAACTACAAAATATTAAGCTGCAAGAATCTTATAATCTCAAATCTGACTTTCTCTCCACTATGTCTCATGAATTACGCACGCCAATGAACGCGATCATGGGTTTTTCCCAGCTACTGCTGCGCCAACAAAGTGATCCTTTATCATCACAACAGCAAAATTTAGTGGAGCGAATTTTTCATAATAGTAATAATTTACTAAATATGATTAATGAAATGCTAGATTTTTCTAAAATTGAGGCAGGTAAATTAGAGATTAATCCTCAACAATTTGATTTAGCATATTTGACCAAACTAACAGTAGAAGAATTACGCTCTTTAGCTATTGAAAAAGAGCTTGCTTTAGTGGCGGATATTCAATTAAAAGATAATTTTATAGTTCAAGATGCTAACTTTGTTAAACGCATTATTATTAATTTGCTTTCTAATGCCATCAAGTTTACTGAATCAGGACAAGTTACGGTACAAGTAAAAGAAATAGACGAAACTAAAATTGCGATCGCCGTCATCGATACAGGTGCAGGAATTGCTCCAGAAAATCGAGACAAAATCTTTGAAGCTTTTCGACAGGCAGACCAAAGCTTTACTCGTCAACATGGAGGTACAGGGTTGGGTCTAGCAATTACCGACTCCTTAACAAAAATGATGGGAGGTAAAATTTTGCTAAATAGCATTTTAGGTGAAGGTTCAACTTTTACCGTAGAAATCCCTCGCAAGTATGATACTTGATCAAACTTTTATAAACTAAGCTTAAATAATATTTATGCTTTTAAAAAACAAACTTAATGTCTGTTACGCAAACCTTCTCTAAAGGTAGCTATATTCTGGCTGTCGATGATATCCCTGATAACCTCCTTTTGGTGCAGCTAGCTCTCGAACAAGAAGGTTATCGTGTTGTCTTAGCTCACAATGGAGAAACTGCCCTCAAACAAATTAAACAATTTCCTCCCAGCCTAATCTTACTTGATGTCATGATGCCTGGGATGGATGGCTATGAGGTTACTCGGCGCATCCGCCAAGATAAAAATATTCCTTTTATTCCTATATTACTACTAACAGCAAGAGAAGAATCTAGCTTAGTACAGGGTTTAGACGCAGGTGCAGATGAATTTGTGCGCAAACCCTTCCAAATTGATGAATTACAGGCAAGAGTGCGCTCGATGTTGCGTCTTAAGGAAACCATCGACCAACGAGAAAATTTTGTTTCTTGTTTGACTCACGATTTGCGAACCCCTTTAGTGGCAGCAAATAGAATGCTCGATTTGATTGAGCAAAAAGTTTTTGGCAATATTACCTGTGAACAACAAGAAGCGATCGCTAATATTATCAGCAGCAATGATAATATGCTGGAAATGCTCAACACACTCCTAGAGACACATCACTATGAATTAGGGCAAAAGACTTTAAATTGGATTTCAGTTGATCTACAACAACTGATTTCGGAAGTGGTTAGCGAACTTGAACCTTTAGCTAGAGAAAAGGGGCTAGAGCTATTATATGATGCAGTTACCAACGTTGCTGAGGTCAAAGGCGATCGCCTAGAGTTACGTCGAGTAATTACTAATTTAATCGGCAATGCCATTAAGTTCACCGATACAGGAAAAGTTCAAGTCTCGGTGTCGGAACATGAATCTAAGATATTGGTTCAAGTAGCAGATTCGGGAATTGGCATCTCACCAGAAGATCAAAAGGCAGTTTTCCAAAGATATCATCAGGGAAACCATCGCAGGGCTGGCAAAGGCTTAGGATTATATCTTTGCCAGCAAATTATCAATGCTCATCAAGGAGAGTTAAAAGTTCAGTCTCAGTTAGGTCAAGGAACTACCTTTACTTTTAGCCTACCTCAAGCTTAAATCCACTTGAGTTTTTGAATATCGCTTTTTAGCTATAAATTACTTAGAGCTTACAGCTTATAGTTAACACTTATCTTCTACGTCGGCTGCTACCAAAACTACGGCTAGGTCTTCTAACTCCACTACTGCCAAAACTACTAGGTCGCTTAAGCTGTTTGGGGGTGCTTTTTCCTGAAGTACGCAAAGTACTAGAACCAACGCCAGAACCTGTAGCGCGACTATTATTTTTTAGAGTTCTACGAGCTTTATTACTAGCAGCATTGCGTAGCGAACCAGTAGTTCTTAGAGTGCGACTGTTTCTGACGGCTGCGGGAGGTGCTTTATAACGCTCTTGGTAACGGTTAACCGCTTGAGAATAGCTGCTGCCATAACCACCATATCCAGTTAGCACACCTCCAGGGGTATACATTGGTGGAACATAGTAGTGAGGTCTAAATAGTACACTGGCGATCGCCTGACCAGCTAAAGCCCCCGCAAAAGGAGTCCAGAAGTTCGATTCTCTTCTAATCACGACTGTTTCGGGTTGACCAGTTTGAGGATCATTTCTAGTTTCCGTAACGTTGTGAACATATTCAATCTTAAAGTCTTCGGTCAAATACATTACAGGTTGTTGATTCTCGACCTGAAGATAAGTTTTTGTCCCTTTTGCTGCTTCCTCTTCGCTGATGCGCGCCATCTGTAGCTGCGCTGTTTGTAACATTGGCGGAGTACCAGCAGGAGTGTTTAACAGCATTAGGCTATATTCACCACTTGCATCATCATAGGTGGCTTGCTGGACGGGATATTTGCCATCACTAATGGAGATGGGTCTAGCAGCAATATCAGCATTATTATCAAAAGATGGTTGAGTTTGCGTTGACGTTGACGTAGATGTATTGGTAGAACCTCCACAACTAACGGTCGTCAAACATAACGATAATGACATGAATAGAATTAAGATTTTGCGTAGCATTATAAGTTCTGGCTTTAATTGTCTACTTTTGATTGTAAAACTTTCCTGACAAAACAGGATCTTCGGCAATTACTAAATGTTTGATCGGCAATTGAGTAATACTAAATCTGGAGTTGGTGAATCTATGTATAATTTTTATTTAAGGTTTTCGGATCTTAGCTTGACTTACAAAAACTTAGAGCTAATAGCTAGTAGATGAAGGCTTAAATAAAGACACCATTTTGTCAGCCTGAAACCCTGATTATATTTAACTTGCTACTTACTACTTACTACTTACTACTTACTACTTAAGCGAAGCGGTACTAGGGCGAAACACTTTACTAGCAGTAATAATCGTCACAGGATTAAGAGGAGTTAAGCGAGTTAAATGGTTGATGGGAGTAGAGCGGGATATCTGTAATTGTAGGAGTCGATATTGCCAATGATGATTACTCAACCAATTAATCGCCTGTAGTTGATATTCAATCGTCGCGAATGCCATGACGATCAGTCCCTTGTCCCTTAGTTTCTGACTACAGACATGCAAAATATCAGCTAAATTTCCTCCGCTACCGCCAATGAAAATGCGATCGCAATCGGGTAAATTGCTTAATACTTCTGGCGCTTTGCCACTAATACTTTTAAGATTATCTACCTGAAATCTTTGGCTATTTTTCGTAATTAAAGTTGAACCCATACTAGTTTTTTCAATAGCAAATATCTGAGATGTCGGACATAAGCGAGCTATTTCAATCGATACTGAACCTGTCCCTGCGCCAATATCCCAGACTATTTGTTGTGGCTTGAGGGCTAATTCTCCCAAGATAGCAACACGCACTTCTTTTTTAGTAATTAAACTAGGGCGATCGCCAAAGCTTAAGAAACTACTATCAGGTAAGCCAATTAAAGGTAAATTATCTATATTTAAATCATTTTTTTGTGCTTCTCGCACTAGAATTAAGACGTTTAAAGCTGAAAAATTATGCTCATCTAAATTACTTAATTTAGTTATTTCTTTAGGTAGAAAATGACTGATCTTTTCAGCTGTATCTCCTAAATCCTCGCAGATATAGAAGCTGTAGTTAACGGGTAACTCTAGAGCAAGAAACAGACGAGCGATCGCCCCAGGATTATTATCACTATCAGTGAGAACAGCAATCTTATCTTTACCTTGTTTAAATAGCTTGATTAACTGCTCGGTAGAACGTCCATGAACGCTGACCAAATTAGCATCTTGCCAAGGCATTTTCAGACGATTAAAAGCTAATTGTATTGAACTTAAATGAGGATAAAATTCAATTTCTTCTGGCTTAAATTTTTCCAGTAATAATCTGCCCAAACCAAAAAAAAGCGGATCTCCACTAGTTAAAATAACCACTGAATGATTGTCTAATTTTAATTGAGCGATCGCTTCAATTCCAGTCTGAAGATTAGCTAAATTTAACTTTTTGGCGGGGCAATCGGCAAAATAACTAAGATGACGTTTGCTACCCGCCAAAACTGTAGCCTTTTCAATAAGCTCTTGTACAGTTTGGCTTAATCCCTGCTGACCATCTAAACCAATCCCAACTACAGCAATAACCAATACTTAAAATCAAGATTGAAAAGAGAAGTGATTGATTTTTAATCTTTCTACCTTCTGCCTTCTGCCTCCTGCCTCACTCCCAAACTTAATTTAATTATTTAATTTGTATTTCAGAAGTAGCTAATTAGACTCAGAATTGCTGTTAAATAAACGATAACCAACGTATAGTACCAAGCCAATTACTGCCAGACTTAAAATACTGCTAACAACATGGAGTACCGCACCAACAATTGAAAAACCGATCCAAACACCACCTACAGCTACAGCAACCTTGCCAAACTTAGGTAAACTATTAAATATATTTTTACCACTATCGATCCAGTTTTGTACTTCGGGAGAAGGATTAATTTCTACTTGAGCAAATTTAGCTTCAATATCTTTAGTATCACTATGAACATCAACTTCTCGATCGAGATCTGCTGACATTTCATCTAACTTATTTTGTAAATCACGTTCTGAAAAACTCATGACCGTTCAACTCTTGCTTAAAGTGAGTGCATCTATATACATAAGTTTAAGATAACAAACAATATCTCTACAAAAATAGTAGTAATTTCTCTGCTTCGCTTAAAATAATGTCTGACTAGAATATATGTATTCAAGAGCTAGAAAGATTACGTATTAGATGTTAAGACTAGTTACGGATCAAATCATGGTGAAAAAATGTTAGAAGCGATATTGTTTGATTTAGACGGTACTTTAGCTGATACAGACTCGATTCACTTTGCTGTCTGGCAAGATATCTTGGTTAGATACGATCTTGACATCGATCGCTCTTTTTATCGGCAACGTATTTCTGGCAGAACCAATTCTAAAATTATTAAGGATATTATTCCTCAGTTGACTTTAGAAGATGCTTGGAAATTAGCAACAGAAAAAGAAGAAACCTATCGTCGTTTAGCAAATTCTCTCTTACCCACTCCTGGTTTAGATCGCTTAATTGCGCTATGCGATCAGGCTGCGATCAAAAGAGCCGTGGTCACTAATGCACCAGAAGACAATGTAGTCTATATGCTCAAGGTATTGCGTTTAACAGACACTTTCCCCACCGTAATTATGGCGAAGGATGCACTTCCAGGAAAACCCTCTCCTGCACCTTATGAGTTGGCTCTAAGCCGTTTGAAGGTAAAAAACAAAAGAGCAATTGCTTTTGAAGATTCCGCAGCAGGTATTCGTTCAGCCATTGATGCGGGTATTTATACTATTGGTATTACTTCCAGTCATCCAGCCGAAGAGTTACTGAGTGCGGGAGCAAGCATGATAATTCAAGACTTTAATGACGAGCAGCTCTGGGAATTATTGGACAGTAAGACCAAAGCAATTGGCTAAACTTTTGTATAAAGTGAGTTAAATTTACGTACTGAAAGCTTAGACCATTTCTCGAAATTAGCTAGTTTGAACGCAGCTAATCCACATTAGACCTACTTAGATACCATGACTCTTACCAATCACCCAGTGACGACGGAAAAAGCGAGAAAGGCTAGATTCTTCTAAAGAAAGGTAGATTGGTCTACCGTGGGGGCAGGTGCGAGGATTGCGGGTTGCTTGCCAAAGATCGAGTAGGTGCTGCATTTCTTCTAAACTCAACGTCATACCGTTACGAATCGCGCTCCGACAGGCGGTGGCTACCTGTGCCGAGCGCAAATCTCCACCCCAGCTTAATTCCAATAGGGCATCAGCACAATCTGCTCGTTCTGCTAAGATTTTAGGCACATTCCGAACTGCCCAAATGTTGTCTCCAAACAGTTCGACATCTATATTCAATTTTTCTAACTGCTCTAGCTGTTGTGGGTTGAGATATTCTAAGGTAATCGAGGGTTTTAAAGGCACTAATTCCCAACAGTCCTGGAGCTGCTCATATAATACTCGTTCATGAGCAATATGCTGCTCGATCAGCCAGACTCCCGATGAGTGTTCGGCAACGATATAGGTTTTATTTACTTGAGCAACTGCGGTTAACTTGAGGGAGTTGATGGGAGTTGCAGTTGTATCTTTCTTGGCTAACTCGCGGTCGATATAATATTTCTTGGATGAGGCTTCTGCCACCCTGAGAATTTTGCCAATTCGGCGATCGCCTACAGCAGCAGTGACATTGTTGTTATTGAGTTTTAAGGCTCGATCGATTAGCTGACTTACTTCATTTTGCCAGTAGGTAAGAGAATGCAGATATATTTCGGATTTGGCAGGATGGCGATTCCAATCTACTTGACTAGGACAGGTTTGCAAATTTAACAGGCAGACGGGAAAGCGACCGCGAGGAAGAGTTTTTGCCATACTCTGAAGAATTGTCTGTTCTAATTCGGGCGATCGCACAAAGCGATGATTAACCGCTACCTTAACCCAATCTGGACGATGGCGGTGACAGCGATCTGGTAAACCCATGACTAATTCAAGTTGGGACTTATCACTAGTGGATAAATGGAGGCGATCGCTAGCTATCTGACTAGTCTGGACTAAACTAGGGACAAGCTGCTTGGCTAAATTAGGAGTTGCCACTTCAACTTTAAGCTGGTGCAAATCACTGTGATTCACTCTATTTAAAAATTGAGGCAAAATATCTTGAGCGGTAGTGCCAGAACTAATCTGAAACCACAGACTATCTTGCTGCTTAATCTGCCAGGTTACTTGGGGATGGCACAGAGCAATTTTCTGGATTAGTTTCTGAATTGCCTTGAGCTGCTGGGGAATAGGAGGCAAAGCACGACGACGGACGGGAATTTTGGCAAACAAATTTGAGACGGTGACAATCGTGCCTGTGGCGATCGCCATAATTGATTCTTGCTGTGGTTGAGCTTGATCATAAACAACTTGCCAACCTAAATCTGATTGGCTAGCGCGACTACAAATCGTCAGATCTGCTACTTGAGCAATGCTATGGAGAGCTTCACCACGAAAACCCAAACTGGTGATTTGCCAGAGATCTTTTTGAGTCCGAATTTTACTGGTGCTATGGGGTTGAGCGCAAACACGAAGATCTGACAGCAGCATTCCCTTCCCGTTGTCAATTACCTGAACCTGCCACAGTTGAGGATTAAAAGTTACAGTGATTCTCGTCGCCTGCGCATCAAGAGAATTTTCCACCAACTCTCTAATTACGGCAGCGATCGAATCAATTACTTCTCCCGCAGCAATTAAATCTATTACATTGTCTGGTAGAGTCTGTATTTCTGATGCCATACACTCTTTATTTGAGATGCAATTGCTCTCAATTGGTCGAATTTAACTGATACCTTTGAGTCTTTAATAGTAGCGTTTTCAGACATCAGTTTCATCCTTTACTTAAAGACTGTTCATGGTGTTATTATGATCGTGTGAATTGCCCAAATATCTTTGAGAAATAGACCAAGCAGTATTGATTAGCTGCATTGCTCGTTCTGAACCATCTAAATCAGGATGATATTTAAAGCCCATTTTACGGTAGGATGAGCGTCCAAAAGCAATAAACGCGACAGCGTACCAAATTACGTCCAAACCATCGACAATATAGTTTTGATAGGTTTTATATTCTTCTAAATAGTTAGCTACCAGCTTTTGATAAACTTTTTCCGCATTTGGTAAAGCCTGTTTAATCTCATCAATGCTAATCGAATATTGAGAGTAATCGTGAGCAGAATTTTTTCGCGGTGTTGGTTCATTCCCTTTTTGCGTAAACAGTGGCGAATTGAGCAGCGCTCGATCAGTATCCTCAACTGACTTGGTAGGAATGGAGGAATATAAGGTGCTTAATAAATCTTGGCTATCCTGAAATTCATAATGTAGCTCTAAAAAATCCTTAGACAAATTAGCAATCCGCTCTAGCTTACTTAGCTTCGGTTTTAATTCTTCTGCTTGAGTATAAAGTCTTAACGCCTGTTCATCTAATTCGTCCCGTCGCCTTTGGAACTGCTTCAGCTTAGTTTCTAACTTCAAAATGAGTTCAGTTACTTCCGCCTGTTCCCGTTGATTCTCTGCCTCATTCCGCTCAATTTGTTCTAATTGTGATCTTATTTGAGCTATACTTTCGTTAATATCCATACTCTAATAAATAGTAAATATACTTGTAATCTTGTAGTAGCTGAAATCAGCCAGCAATCAAAAACTAAAACTGCGGGAATTTACCAGTTATTTTCATCAAATTATAATTTGAATATGAGCGAGTATTGAATAGCTTGATAGAAATAAAATAATTTCCTAAGATACCTTTACTATTTATTTGTTTTCATGTGTTAAGGAATACAAAATCAGCTATCCTCATCAAGACAATATAAGGACGGACTAATTTAACTGCACTGAACTGAACTGATAAACTTAATTTTTTCTGAGGGCAGCAAAAACTGCCTGTCTTGCCCATTGATCTGCGTTGATAATATCATCGAGGCTTGGTTCAGCAGTATTTTGACTACTAAAGCGATCGCAAACAGTTTCAATTAAACGCGGAATATCCAAAAAGCCAATCTTTTCGCTTAAAAACAGTGCCACTACCTGTTCATTAGCAGCATTTAACACCGCAGGCATTAATCCTCCTGCTTTACCCGCTGCGTAGGCAAGCTGCATACAGGGATATTTCTGATGGTCGGGTTCACGGAAAGTAAGATCTCCCGCCTTAACTAGATCTAACTGCTGCCAATCTGTATAAATGCGTTCTGGCCAAGACAAGGCATAGAGTAAAGGTAAACGCATATCAGCCCAGCCTAACTGCGCTAAGACTGATGTATCCTGCACTTCAATTAAGGAGTGAATAATACTTTGAGGGTGAATCACAATATCTATTTGGTCATAGTCCAGATTAAACAGATAATGAGCCTCAATTACCTCTAGACCCTTATTCATCAAGGTAGCTGAATCAATGGTTATTTTTTGTCCCATCGACCAATTAGGATGCTTAAGGGCATCTTTAACCGTCACGGAGCTAAGTTGTTCTACGGGAAGATCGCGGAATGAACCGCCAGAAGCCGTGAGAATAATTCGCCGTAAACCACCATCACAAACTCCTTGAAGACACTGAAAAATAGCTGAGTGTTCTGAGTCCGCTGGCAGTAATTTGACACCATGTTTTTTAACTAAAGGCAACACCACAGGCGCACCAGCAATTAGAGTTTCTTTATTAGCCAGGGCAATATCTTTCCCCGCTTCAATCGCCGCAATGGTAGGTAACAAGCCAGCGCAGCCGACAATACCTGTAACGACACTTTGAGCATCACCATAACGAGCAACTTCGCAAATACCTTCTTGACCAACTAAAATTTTGGGCTGATAAGGACTAGAGGCGATTCCTTCGGAGAGCTTCGCTAACGCCTCTTGTAGTTCAGATAGTTTGCTTTCATTGCCTAGGGCAACTATTTCGGGTTTAAAAGTACGAATTTGCTCTGCCAAGAGATTAACATTACTTCCTGCTGCTAATCCCACCACTCGAAACTGATCGGGATGATGAGTAACAATATCTAGGGTTTGTGTCCCAATAGAGCCAGTCGAACCCAAAATAGTAATTGCTTTCATGGTGCTTTATAGATAAACAGATCTGCTCTTACTATAAATTCTTAAGTGAAACATCGTTAAGCTTTTTTAATTTTTCTAGTTTATGAGAAAGGCAAAATCTTAGACGGTATTTTGTATCAGTTGAAGAACGGTTGTCCTAAAGGATACACCTGCGGATATACGCTTTAGGAATCCTTTAGGACACCTGCGGATAACCGCTTCGCATATAATTGGTGCGATCACCAAACTTAATCTTTTCCTCAAGGAGAAGCTACATGAGACGGATCATAATTCCTTAGTATGATGTACTTCAATAACCGTATGCACATTTCCTCGAGGGGTAAAGTCGCCTTTTACCGATGCCGTTAGAGGATCGCAAGCTGCCACAAAATCATCGAGAATTTGGTTGACAACTTCTTCATGGGGAATATAGCGATCGCGATAGCTATTAATATAGAGTTTCAAGCCTTTAAGCTCGACTACAGTTTGATCGGGAGAATAGGTCAGATAGATAGTCGCAAAGTCAGGATAGCCCGAAAAAGGGCATTTACAAGTAAATTCGGGCAAAGTAATCCTGATATCATATTTACGACCAATTCTGGGGTTAGGAAAAGTAATTAATTCTCCTTCGGCGATCGCTCTTTCACCGTATTTTAGCTCGTCGCCAGTTGTGGGTGATTGCGGAGTTGTAGTCATTTTAGGTTCAATGTAATATTTTAATAACTTTTTAATGTGTGAGTTTGATAGTTTGTGTAAGGGAGAACGCCCTAAAGGGTACACCTTCGGATAAGCTGAGTCTAACTTCTAACTACTTGAAGAGCGCAATCGCGTCGCTGTTCGCCCCTACCTGTATCTTATTCGCCCTTATTTATAGCGCACTAGATTAACGCGATAGCGCTGTTTTTTCGTTACAGATACTTCGCCAATTTCTAATCTACCTTTACCCCGTACGGCAATTAAATCCCCTGCTTTAACGTTGTGGCTAGATTGGGTAATTTCTTTCCAGTTGACGCGGACATCCTTATGAGAAATTGCGTCTGCCATTTTACTACGAGATATGCCAAAGCCTGCCGAAGCGATCGCATCCAAACGCATCGAAGCTTCTACAGTAGTCATTTCTTTTTTTTGGGGAGGGCGAATTTTTAACTCGCTCAAGTCAATTTGCTGAGTTTTAACCGCCACCGATCTTACCTGCGTTAAGGAGGAAGTTAAGAAATCTACCATTTCGGGGACAACTATTGCCTGCGCGCCTCTTTCACCCAAAACAATAATATCTCCTACCTTATCGCGGACAATACCTGTACCTAATAGCGAACCCAAAAAGTCTCTATGGGTAGCAGGATCAAACAAAAAGTTACCCGCAATATCCAAAGCAGCTAAGGCAATTTGCGACTCATCTAAAGGAAGATCGGGGCGAGATAAGCCAATTCGCTGTCTTTCTGCTTGAGGATAGCCGCCCCAAGGTAAAGCCTCAATTTCTGTGAGATTTTGAAAAATTGACTGCACTTCTGCCAGTACAGGGGGAGATAAAAAATCAGTAACGACTATCTCCCAGTTTTTAATTGCTTGTTCTGCTTGATCGATTACGCGGGAAATATCCTCTTTGTTTTCTACACGCTTCAATAATTCTTCACGCTTCATCGTTAATCCAATTCCCTTAATTAATCTGTAGAGCCATCTAGCAGCATAACTAGTTGTCCTGCCAATAATCAATTTAGCAAACTTCCACTGTAAATCTACGGGAGTTCGATCAGTTGCAAAATCGAATGGTTCGGGGAAAGGGAAAAAGAACAAAGGATACTAAGTACTTTCCACCCATTCATAAAATTCAATTTCCTCAGCTTCACACTTTTGACAAGTTTTGCACTCTGGTGTAGTTGGGGATTTTTGGACTATCCCCTGAGTAATTAACCCGTTTAGCATTAATCTAAGAGTTTCTCCATCAATTTGTAGATAAAGCTTCATTTCTGCTAATGATACACGACGAAAATTATAGACAAAATCTTGTAACTCTTTTAACTTCATAATTAAAACTCCAATTAAAACTTTACCTTAAAATTGCTAGAGGATTGCGGTCAGAAATTATCGCTACAATTCTAAATTTTGTTTTAATATTTGAGGTTTAAATTATCGTTTCTTTTACATCGTGATATATTTCTTAATCAAGACTACAAGAATTGCAATTGACTTTTACTGATTATCTTTAAACTGTATTTATACTGAGATTATCTTAGTTTTCTAGGAGTAAGACTGAATGAGCGATCGCCTTGGGATGGTTTGTGGTTTTTTAGGGGGAACAATTGTTGCTGTTGATTCAGGATATAAAGTTTTTCCCCATCCCCAGCCAGAAAAAATCTATAACAGATTGAGCGATGCTAAGTGGTTTTTAGCTTTGAGGTGGTGCGATCGCCTGAACATCCCCGCAGGTATTATTAACCACACTGGTGAACTAGCTTTTTTAAATCACATCGTGCTGAAACTGGGAGCAGAAAATTTTATTCCGCAGCAATATAGATTAGAGATTTTTGCCTTGTGTTTATCTTTGCAACCCAACGAAACATATACTTATAAACTACTCTTCAATAATCGCAATTTAGAGATACAGGCTTTAGAAATAGATCCTCGCTATGGAAAAGTAGCTCTAGTTAGAGAAATTGCTTGATTTCAAATCATAGGTTTTCAGTACTTCGCCAATGGTATACACCTTCGGATATCCTGCTTGACAGGAAAAGTCAAAATTCGGGCGGTCAACATTTGGAGGTTTACTCCAAATTACGCCCTCAAAAAGTCAAAAATTTTAACCTACTACCTATTTGCGAAGCTACATGCGGCAAAGTGCCTTTGTCCTTTAGGACTACCTTATCTCAACTCCTTAATTCAGAATTGTCAGACTACAAGAGTAATAAACAGATCTTATAATTTATAGCTATCACCCTTAAACCTTTGTTGATAAAAAACCAAATAAGCACCCAGTATAATCAGAGGCGTGATGATAATTGTATAAAAAAGCAACTGATATTTTAGAGGCTTAAACCCTTCGAGGTTAACAATCCAATCTACTCTCGACCAGGGAATATAGCTAAAAAAGCTAGTTGCTGGGGTAAATTCAAAGGAATATTTGGTTGCAGCATTATTTACGTAAAAATCAAGTTTTTTGTCTGCAAAAACCACTAATAGGCGACAAAGATCATCGTTGGCAAATATTCTCGGAATCCGAAATCTGGGTTGAGAAGCAGCGCTACCTGTAATTGGAGTTCTCAGACGAAATTGTAAGTCTTTTCCTTCTTGAGCGATTACAAGATTGTGATTTATTGTTCCATATGACAAAGACATGATTCTTGCGGGTCCAGACTGATGGGGGTTGTTGCTAGAAACAGCCAAATACAAACTAAATTCACCAGTATGTTGTAATTTCTGAGTCAGAGCTGCTGCTGGCTTCGCTGTTTTCAACCATTGTCTCGAATTAACCAATATTCCATTATTTTCAGATGATTGTTGTTTTTTGAGCGATCGCTTTTGTGCTTGAGAATTTGAAGCTGAAACATTTTGCCATAAAAGGTTGGGAAGATGATGACTACGATCCTGGTAAGAATTGGCTTCCTCGTCGGTAAACTTGAGAAAAGTTACTAAGTCAGGCGACTGAGCAAACAAAGTATCAGCTTCTGTAAATGCCTGTTGGACTTGTGCAGGGTTAAAACCGCGATCGCTGATATATAAATTATTAATTCGTCCGTTCCAGGGGCGATCGCCTGTAACTTCATTGCCAATACCTAAGTAATAGTAGTCATCCCAGTTTGACAGATTAACATTAGCTAATAAAACCAAAACCATTAGAGTAACTAAAGCGCAATAGCTGGCGATCGCGATCAGCAAAGATTTTAAACTCAGGCGATTGGTATCCTGGTAAATAAGCCCCAGCAAAAACTGAGCAAGATATTTCCGCCAGAAATAGAAAATTGCCCCTAGAGTTCCCCCTAAGCTATTACAGATAATGTCCGATAGGTTAGAAACACGACTAGATAAAAAAAGCTGGGTTGTTTCTACGGCGCTTGTGGTTAAGATACTCGCTAAACAAGCAATAGCTACAATTGCAGGAGTGCTTAATCCCTGGCGATCGCCGATCATCGCCAAGCTAATGCCCAAAGGAATAAACAACAAAATATTCTGCCAATAATCCTTAACACTGCCGCCAAATTCAAACTTCTGGAGGATAAATTGCCCAGAAAATCCTGGAGGAATCTGGAAGTTAAAAGGAGATATCGTGGCAATGACAATAGCAGCCAGACTGGCAATAAATAATAAATTACCCCAGCGTGGCGATTTTTTGATATTCATGGATTAAAACTAATTGACAATCCGCTCCTTAAAATCAATTAACAAATGTATATTGTCAATCATGATCTCTTTGAGATCTTTAGTCAGAGGCAATGCTCCTTGAGGCCCAAACCAGCGGTCAAAGATAGCGACATATTCAGGCTTTTGGTCTAGTAACCCCTGCAGAAACTCAACTAAAGTGTAGTTGACCGTATTGAGAAACTGAGAGTTATTTTCTGCCACCATACAGGCAATCCCTTCCAGAGAATAGTCGCCGACAACCTGCCAATTTTGGCGATCGGGGGCTTTTTGTAACCAGCTTTCTAATAAAATCCCATCCGAAGCAAAAGCGTCAATTTTCCCCTCTCGCAGTGCCGTAAAACCCTCTGCGCGATCCTTAAGCAGAACAATTTCAGCTTTGGGTTGAACGCTCTTTATGACCTGTTCATTAGTGGTTTGAGCTAAAGCACCGATGCGTACACCGACCAGAGATTGGGGATCCCAATACCTATTTCCCCTTTTGGTTAACAGCCTAGTTCCTGTAGAACCATAGCTAAAAGAAAAATCAATAGCGCGATCGCGTTCCCAAGTAAAGCTACTGGCATCACACACTATATCTACTTCCCCTGACATCAGTTGAGGAATGCGTTCTTTAGGTTCTAGAGCTACCAATTCTAGGTCGATATCTCGATCATATTCCTGTTCTAACTGACGAGTAACTAGTTCTAAAATATCGACGGAATAGCCGACTAGTTGTCCTTGCTCATTACGATAGGCAAAAGGTAATGCATCTTTACTCGTACCTGCGGTTAACGTTCCTGTACGAGTTATTTTTTCCACTACTGTCTCGGCTACAGTATGAGGACTAGCCCAAGTTAGTAAACCTAAGCTGAGAAAACAAATCGCCGCTGATTTTGTCCACAAGTACCGCAACATAGATAGTGCCTTTTTTGATGAGATTGGTTACAGTGTTAGACCAAAAATGCCAAAATGCCTAGTTTTATTACTGTTATTTTAGAATTGCCCCTCAAAATATTATGATTTGTGAATAACTGGAGGAACGAAAATTTTGACTCGAATCTTTTTGGCGATCGCCTCAATATTAGGCGGCATATCAGTCGTGTTTGGTGCTTTTGCTAGTCATGCTTTAAAAGATCGCCTCAGCGCTAATTCTTTAGCTATTTGGGAAACAGGTACTAAATATCAGATGTATCATGCTCTGGCGTTGATGCTAGTAGCCTTATTGATATCTCGTTATCCTAATTCTACTTTGTTGACAGTGGCAGGATATGCTTTCATCGCTGGGATCTTAATCTTTTCTGGGAGTCTTTATGCTTTGACTTTGACAGGAATTAAGTGGCTGGGGGCAATTACCCCAATTGGGGGAGTGGGATTAATTATTGGTTGGCTTTGTCTGGCACTCGCTACCTGGAGAATTGAATGAAAAGATGATTAAACTCACACCAAAGTTAGATAATCAATCAGGATGGTGAAAACTAGCTGTAGAATTTTACATAGATTATCGAGTCCACAAGATATTTTTAAAGTATTTTCTAAGTCTTTTTATCTAAATTAATTTATCAGCTCTAGAGTTTTTAGCAGATCCAGATTATGCGTATTGCCTTATTTACCGAAACGTTTTTGCCCAAGGTAGATGGGATTGTTACCCGCCTACGTCATACTATTGAACATCTTGAACGTAACGGCGATCGCGTCCTCGTAGTTGCCCCTGAAGGAGGATTAACCGAATATAAGGGAGCAAAAGTCTATGGTATCCCTGGGGTGTCCTTGCCGTTATATCCAGAGTTAAAGCTAGCGCTACCCCCTTTAGGTACAAAAAGTGCCATTGAAGAGTTTCAGCCTGATTTGATTCACGTTGTCAATCCAGCGTTTTTGGGAGTAGGCGGGATTTACTATGCCAAAACCATGAATATACCCCTGATAGCCTCCTATCATACTCATTTGCCTCAATATCTCCATCACTACGGTTTAGGGGCATTAGAAGGACTACTGTGGGAATTATTAAAGGCAGCGCACAACCAAGCGCAGTTAAATCTCTGTACTTCTAGCGCTATGGTCAAAGAGCTTGTCAACCATGGTATTGAACGAGTCGATCTCTGGCAGAGGGGGGTGGATACCGATATGTTTCAACCTCATTTAGCTTCGGCGCAAATGCGATCTCGTCTTACTCAAGGTAATCCTCAAGATCCACTCTTGCTCTATGTTGGTCGAGTTTCAGCAGAAAAACAAATTGACCAAATCAAACCAGTGTTAGAGGCGATGCCCCAGGCTCGTTTGGCAATTGTCGGCGATGGGCCTTATCGAGAAGCCTTGGAAGCTCACTTTGCTGATACTAAAACGAATTTCGTCGGCTATCTCGAAGGATTAGAATTAGCTGCTGCGTTTGCTTCGGCTGATGCTTTTGTCTTTCCTTCTCGTACTGAAACCTTGGGTTTAGTCTTGCTAGAGGCAATGGCTGCGGGTTGTCCTGTGGTAGCTGCTCGCTCTGGCGGGATTCCTGATATTGTTACAGATGGAGTTAACGGTTATTTATTTGAACCAGACGATCCTGATGGAGCAATTACCGCCACTAAATCTTTGTTGGCAGCGACTCAAGCCAGGGAAGAATTACGCCTCAATGCCCGTCATGAAGCTGAACAGTGGGGCTGGGCTGCTGCAACTAGACAGCTACAGAGTTACTATCGGAGGGTTCTTACGGCTGAATATGGAGTTTCGGCTGCTTGAATCCAAAATACTACTTAATTATTATTGATGATCTATGTCTATAGCGAGCTAGAGTCAGGGTTTCGTTGGTTAAGGCAGCATCATGGTGCAAATCCTAGTTTTGCCTGTGTTCTCGGTTTTACGGCAACAGGGCTAATTTCTGGAATTTCCGCAGCAGGAGCAACCCCAGAGGATCGAGAATATACAGCGATCGCTGATGCTGAATTTTTGGCTAGAGGAGTACAGTCAAGTTATCAGCATCCTTTACCAATTCTGACCGCAGGAGCATCTCCTACCTTTATTTCTCGCGCTGTAGTTGAAGCTTTTAACATCCCTACCTATATTTTTAATGCTGGTTTACCCCATTCCCCAACCGTAGACACCATTGATTTATTAGGAGTTGCGGCTCGGTGTCTTTCTTCTGGTCAGGCGATGCCGTTACAGAAGGTGCAGCATTTATTTAACCAGGGCTTAAACTGGGGTAATCGGCTAGCGGATACGGGTGATTATTTAATTATTGGTGAATGTGTCGTTGGGGGAACAACTACAGCCCTAGCTCTATTAACCGCCTTGGGAATTGAAGCTCAAGGAATGGTAAATAGTAGTCATCCTTGCTGCAATCATCAGCAGAAATGGTCAGTGGTTGAAACTGGTTTATCCAAACTAGATTTGACCCAGTTTAATGATCCCCTAGCCTTAGTAGCAGCAGTTGGCGATCCCATGCAGATCGTCGTTGCGGGAATGGCAATTTCTGCTAGTCGTCGGATCGGTGTGATGTTGGCGGGTGGAACGCAAATGTTAGCGGTATCTGCCTTAATCAAAGCGATCGCTAACTATCATCAACTTTCGCTTCAATTACCGAACATTGTTGTGGGGACAACTCGTTGGGTAACAGAAGATCCTACAGGAAATACGGTGGGGTTAGCAAAACTTGTTAGTGGAGTCCCCTTGCTTGCTACTGACTTAAGCTTCGCTACTTCAAGATATCCTAGCTTGCGAGCCTATACCCAGGGATATGTTAAAGAAGGCGTTGGTGCAGGAGGCTGTGCGATCGCAACTCACCTCAAACAAAATTGGACTTCCACTCAGTTGCTCAACATAATTGAAAGTTTATTTGCTCGTTATCGTCGTCTAAGAATGAATTCGGTAGGTTAATAATTGTTCTTCTAAGGCTGCAATACGGTTATATGCTGCGGTCAACTGGGCTGTCAGACGGCGAATTTGCGTCTCTGGAGCCAAATTATCGTTGTTGGAGCTAGTACTGCTAGTGCTGCTATTATCATCCACCAAAATATCTTTGTGAGTTAGCTGATATTCTGATTCATTAGTCTGTCTACCAAATTTCTTAGAGCTTGAGCTGAAACTAGGTAAAGAATAAGACTCTTGTTCAACACGCTGGTGAGACTGGCTACTCAAGCCTTTAACCTGAGAGCCAATTTCCTCAATTAGCTGGTGTAGACAGTCTATCTTTTCACGCAATTCGCTAATCTGTATTTGTAATGTATCCATATAGTTTCTAGTATTTAATTGGCGGATTTTTCACCTGCTTTTATGCTAAAAGAATAGTTCTAAATCATTACCACTATTCCTGATTCATTTAACAATTGCTCAACTTATTTTGATAAAGATTTTAAGCTTACTCAAAACGATTAATTTCAAGGCATAATTGCCTTAAATCTCTTAGTAAAACAGGTACGTTGTTAAAGGAAAAAGTATCCATTTTTTCTAAGTAAATATACTCTCACCTTTTTGTTCAGAACATTAATGAACTACCAGTTATCACGTCGTTATTTTCTCCGCTCCAGTGCTGCCATAGCTTTAGCACAATTGCTTGGAGGCTGTGGTGGAGGGGAAGAAATTGCACAAATCTTACTTTTAGAAAACTCTATACCTTCGCAATCTATCAAAGATTTTCGCAAATCACTAACTAAAAATAGCAAAATTGAATTCAAACCTCAAATCCATATTTTACAAATCTTTAATTCACTTTATGCTCTACAGGACTACAAAAAGCCAGAGCAAAAAATTATTAATGCTGTTGATAAAATATTGAACCAAGCCGAAGTTTTTCCAAGTTTAGCTACTTTGGGGGATGCGTGGTTATCTATCGCAATCAAGCAGAATTTAATTCAACCTTTGTCGAGTAAATCTTTGCTTAATTGGCAAAAATTACCTAAAATTTGGCAAAAATTAGTACGGCGTAATCCTGAGGGAGATTTAGCAGATGATGGTGCGATTTATGGCGCGCCCTACCGTTGGGGAAGTACGATTATTGCCTATCGTCGTGATAAATTAGAGCCACTAAATATAAAAGTTAAAGATTGGCAAGATCTTTGGTTACCAGAATTACGCGATCGCATTTCTTTATTAGATTCCCCCAGAGAAGTCATTGGCTTAACTTTAAAGAAACTAGGATATTCTTACAATCTAGATAATTTAAATATTGTCGGTAATTTAAAAACTGAATTATTAGCTCTCCAAAAACAGGCAAAGCTTTATAGCTCTGATCACTATCTCGAACCTCTGGTTTTAGGAGATACTTGGGCTGCGGTGGCTTGGTCAACAGACATCTTACCCTTGCTCAAACGTTATCCTGAGATTGAATTTGTCATTCCTCAGTCGGGAACATCCCTGTGGGCTGATCTTTGGGTAAAGCCTCGATTACCTCAAGCTTTATTAGTAAGTGATAGTGGAGATAAATCTAATCAGACCAAGATTGTGGAAGAATGGATCGATTATTGCTGGCAACCTCGAACAGTAAAACAAATATCTCTATTCACCGATGGGATTTCGCCAATTTTAGCTACTCTACCACCCCAAGAAATACCGCAAGATCTTCAAGATAACGTTTTTGTTAACTCAGCAATTTTGAATTCAGATAAGAGCGAGTTTTTGTTACCCCTTAAGCCGGAAACAGAGCAGCAATATCGAAATTTATGGCTTAAAGTTAGGAAATCTAATCAAGTAGAAGCTAAAAGCTAAAAGCTATCCTAAAGGATTCCCTTCGGTCAAAGCTAAAAGCTAAAAACCAATGAATTTAAACGAAGCTAATCTACAACAGTTACAACAATCAGCTAGAGAAAAGTTTCAGCAGATTTGGGGGTATGAAAATTTTAGACCGCCTCAAGGGGAGATTGTGCAAACTCTTCTAGCCGGAAAAGATGCGCTGATCATTTTGCCGACGGGGGGCGGTAAATCTATCTGTTTTCAGCTACCAGCACTACTGCAAGCTGGTTTAACGCTGGTGGTTTCTCCTTTAGTAGCGCTGATGGAAAATCAAGTCAATCAGCTACAGAAATTGGGTTTAGCAGGAGCATTACTCCATAGTGAATTACCCAGAAGCCAAAGACAAAAAACTTTACAGGCGATCGCCAAACAAGAATTAAGCCTACTCTATTTATCCCCTGAGACTTTACTCAGCCTCCCTATTTGGTCAATCATTGCTCAACCAGAAATAAAAATTACAGCCATTATCTTAGATGAGGTTCACTGTCTAACTCAATGGGGAACTACCTTTCGCCCTACTTATCGACGTTTGGGTGCAGTTCGTCGTAGTCTATTACAGCATAAACCGACGGGAACAAAAATAGCGATCGCTGCTTTTACGGCTACAGCCGATCCCCAAGCGCAACAAGAGATTATTCAAGCTTTAGAATTAAAACAGCCTGAAACCTTTTTGCTTAGTCCTTATCGGCAAAATTTGAGTTTAAATATCAAAACAGTCTGGACACCTAGAGGCAGAAAACAAAAGATGTTGCGGTTTATTCAAACCCACAAAAATCAGTCGGGGTTAGTATATGTGCGATCGCGTCAAGATAGTCAAACATTGACAACCTGGTTCAAATCATTGGGTTACGCTGTCGAGGCTTATCATGCAGGATTAGTGACAACGGCAAGAAGAAACATCGAGCAAGACTGGATCTGTGGCAAAATTCAATTTGTAATTTGCACTTCTGCTTTTGGGATGGGTATCGATAAACCAAACGTCAGATTTGTTATCCATTATCATGCCCCAGAATTATTAGCTGAATATGTGCAGGAAATTGGTAGAGGGGGAAGAGATGGTAAAGCTGCCCAGGCTTTAACTTTAATTAGTGAACCCAGTGGATTACTCGATCCTCAAGATAAACAGCGGAGTCAATTTTTCCAGAGCAAGTTAACACAACAATATCGTCAGGCACAACAGCTAGTCAAACAAATACCAAGCCAAGGAAATATTACAACTATCAAAGAGCAATATCCTGAAGGAGAAATCACTTTGGGAATTTTACACAGTTTGGGGTTGGTTTCCTGGCAAGATCCCTTTAATTACCGTAAACAGTCGTCTTCCATCACCCTGGAACGTTTAGCTAGCAGCCAGAAAAGCTATCAGATCAAGATGCAGAGATATCTTCAAACTAAAAATTGTCGCTGGCAATATTTACTCCAGGCTTTTGGTTTTAGCCGAGAAGCTCAGGGTTTTGCTTGTGGATCTTGCGATAATTGTCAGAAATAAACCCCATCTACACAGAAAACCATAGTTTACAACAAGTTAAACAGGAGTTCAAACTGGATGCGGTTTAAGATCCGATTTTACTCACTATTTGTTGAAGATACCGAAAAGGCAAAGGTCAAGGTTTTTAGGTCAGTTAAAGCCTAAAGTTCTTCAATTTCTAACTTTCTTTTTAAAGGAATACGCATCGGTTTACTATCTGCCTGTGGTAATTCGATTAATTCTTTCTCTTTCTGTTTAACTTCTTTGGGTAACAAGACAGGTAAAGGCTCTTGTTCATCTTGCCAATAGCTAGCCACTGGTAAAGTATGTTCGAGGTCTTCTAGTAATCGAGGAATAATCATCACGGCATGAAGTTCGCCGATTCTCTCTGCTTCCTGCATTCCTGCCTCGATCGCGATCGCCACATTGGCAATTGAACCTCGAATTATAGCGGTACACAAGCCATCGCCAATTTTTTCATAAGAAGCTAGCTGAACATCAGCAGATTTTAACATCGCATCTGCCCCACCAACCATGGCGGGAAAACCTCTAGTTTCTAGCAACCCAATCGAACGATTACTTAAACGACTATAGCCCCTTCTTTTTTGCGCCAATTCAATTAAATGACTGCCAATCGGAAATATAGCTTCTAAATTAGGCATGGGACGAGCAATAACTAACTTAGACACAAGCTGACCAAACTTTTCGGCGGTTTTTGCCCCTTCTTCTACCGCTAAACGAACATCGGCAATGTTCCCCCTAACTATTGCCGTACAGTAGCCATCACCAATTTTTTCATAACCTACCATGGTCACTTCTGATGACTTGAGCATCATGTCTGCCGTGCCAACAATTGCAGGAAAGCTTTTCGTCGATACTAAACCTAACGCACTGTCTTTAAACGGATGTTCGTTGTTGTAGCTTGGTTCTCTACGAACATAACTTGGTTGTGGGTCAAATTTGCCTAATGGTGCCTTTCTATGTTCGATGTTAGACATTCAGTATCTCTTTTCTTTACAAGTGTGCCACGATGAGCAAGCATATATTCCTCTATATCTAATATAGTTAGGAAAATGAATTATAGCGTCAGTTCTAGTTTAGCCGATCGCCTTAAGAGCAAACTGAAACAGCAGGTTTAAATCTAAAATGCTTTATATTAATTTAATTTATAATTAGCGATCGCTGTAGTCAATCCTTCCAATGTGTATTCGGCTGCTTCTAGATCGACTCTGCCCAGCAATTCTTGGCAAGTTTTCGAGGTTTGAGGCCCAATTGAGGCAATACAAACCTGGTCTAGTAAATTATCTTTTATATTCGCAGATTTTAGTTGCTGCTGTAAGAGCTGATCGAAATTTTTAACGGTTTTAGAACTGGCAAAGGTAATTACATCAATTTCCAGCTGCTGCAAAGCTTGCCAGGCTAATTTATCTATCTGTTGAGGACATTGAGATTGATAGGCAGCTACTTCCACCACTTCTGCCCCCTGAGTCGTTAATTCCTGAACTAAAATATCTCTACCACCTGTTTCTACTCTGGGAAACAAGAGTTTTTGTCCTGCCAAAGCTTCAGGAAAATGTTCCACCATCGAATCGGCGACATAATTCGGCGGAATAAAATCAGGATTTAGTTTTCTAGTTTGCAGTACCCCAGCAGTTTTACGTCCCACCACGGCAATTTTAATTTTACCCAAGGCGCGAGCATCATAGCCGAGATAATTTAGACGCTCAAAGAAATAATTAACTCCATTAGCAGATGTTAAGACCAACCACTGAAAGTCTGCTAAATTGGCGATCGCTCGATCCAAAGCTGACCAGTTTGAAGGAGGTGTAATAGTTAAGGCTGGCATTTCCACCACTGTTGCCCCCTGTTGTTGCAGTAAGTAAGTAAACTTACTCGATTGTTCGGCAGCGCGAGTTACCAAGATAGTTTTATTAACTAAAGGGAGAGAAGTTTGAGTTGAATTCTGATTACTAAGCTGCACGACCTTACCTATCACAATAACGGCGGGAGAAAGGGATATTTCTGCGGTTTTGTCTACTATATCGGTTAACGTACCCCAAAAAATCTGCTGTTGTGGTCTACCACAATGACGGATAATCGAGATTAGTTCTTCAGGCGATCGCCCATTTGCCAGCAAATTCTCGATGATCTGTGGTAAAGCTCGTCCTCCCATTAAGATCACTAGAGTGTCAATTCTCGCTAAGGCTGACCAATCTAAATGTTCGGGTTGATGTCCACTCAACACCACAAAATAATGGCTTAAGTTTTTATCCGTCAAAGGAATTCCTGCTAACAAGGGTGCAGCTAAAGCAGAAGAAATTCCAGGCACTAATTCAAAATTACACTTGGCTTGCTGTAAGGCGACAATTTCCTCGTTAGCCCGTCCAAAAATAAAAGGATCGCCACTTTTGAGCCTAACAATCTGCTTATTCTGGAGACAATAATTAACTAACAACTGATTAATCTCCTCTTGAGGCGTGCTAGCCTGTCCGCCACGCTTGCCTACGCAGATTTGTATACAGCTTAGGGGAACTAATTTTAACAAAGACTCATCCACTAAAGCATCGTAAATTAGCACCTGGGCAATACTCAATAACTGTTTCCCTCTAACAGTTAAATAATCCTCATTACCAATCCCTGCGCCAACTAAATAAACTTTTCCCACCTGGGTCATAAATATCTTAACTATTCTTAACTATTGCTCATAGTGATTAATCTGTCATCATATCCCCGAAGGTACAGGGTTCAGAAAACAGTAGCTTTTACTTCATAATTCTAGAAAACTAATTTTTGCTTCCAAATATCAAGAATTTAAATTATTGGTACGGCAAATAGTATGAGTGTCAAATTCTATATACCTATCTAAGCTTATGTGCATTTAACTCACATCTTGCACCAGTACAAAAAAACTAAATATTTTGAGGTTGGTAATCAATTTAATGCCCTTCTCGCTCCGTCTTATATTGTTAAAAACAGCTATTTTTTGATTTTTACTGCGAAGATAAAGACATTTTTTCAGCTTTTAGCGAACAAAAAGTTTGATAAGCTAACCAAACTCATTTTTAACTAAGTTAATCAACTAAGAACTAGGTAGAATGATCTAAACTGTTCTACTTGACAAGTAGACTTGCGTTAAGCTCAACAATGAACTTTTATCTAGGCTGTGCCGTTTGGTCATACAAAGACTGGGTAGGAAATCTATATCCACCTAAAAGCCAACCACGGGAATTCTTAAACTTATATAGTCACCGTTTTACCACTGTTGAAGGTAACACTACTTTCTACGCTATTCCCTCGGCAGAAACAATTAAAAAATGGGTTGAGCAAACTCCTCCAGGCTTTAAATTTTGCCCTAAGCTACATCGACAGATTACTCATCAAGGCTTCCTAACTCCTCATATTTCTAAAGCGATCGCTTTTTTTACCAGAATATCAGGTTTAGGCGATCGCCTGGGAACAACTTTTATTCAGCTACCTCCTAGCTATAGTTCTGAGTATCTATCTGACTTGACCACATTTCTGACCGCTTGTAGCCAGTCCGATCTATCTTTAGCTTTAGAAGTACGTCATTTGGACTGGTTCAAAAACGATTTGGGCGATTGCTTAAATGACCTCCTCAACCAACTAAACATAGCCAGAGTTTTGCTAGACACTCGACCAATCTATAACTGCCCTAACGATCCCCAAATTGGTTCACCTCGTAAAAAACCACAAGTCCCGCTACAAGAGATAATCACAGGAGATACCGCATTTATTCGCTTTATTAGCCACCCTGATCGCCAATATAATCAAACCTATCTTGAACAATGGGCCGCTAAACTAAATTACTGGTTTAGTCAAGGTAAAATCGTTTACTTTTTCGTTCACTGCCCCCAAGAAGCGAGATCGCCTGATACTGCCAAATTTTTCTACTCTTTATTCAACAACATAGACTCAGCTATTTTACCGTGGAATAAGATTGAGCCTAACCCCACTCAGCTAAATCTGTTTTAGAGCAATAATTGTTAATAATCGTAAAGTTCATTGCCGAGAACTAAATATTAAGTTTTCATTAAGTTTATAATTAATTTATTGTATATGCGGGTAAAACGACTTGCTTCAATTAACGAAGCAGCTGTGCTTATCTAGGCGACTCAATTAAGATATTGCTTAATAATTCTCTTAAAGTTTTTGGGAACATGGTTTGGCTGACTATGTTCTCAGATTTTTTTTACTCTACAGGAATCAAAAAAATTAGTGAAAATTAGTGAAAATTTAAATGTAACTCTACTATGTTTAAAAAGTGCAGTAGAGAATTTGCTACAATACAGGCGTTTAGTTAGCTCTACTGTAATAAAAATTAACAACGGCTAAAGTCAGCAAACGTAATAGTTTTCATTAAGTAGACTTAATACAGAGGAGAAGAGGTTTTAGATTTGCATGGGGAACAAACTAAAATATATAGTTAAGCATAAGGACAGATTGAGATGTTAGGAATCAGCTAACAATCTCAATAATTTACGACTCGATTTTAAGTATTGCTTAACGGTTCTATATGGTTGGCGTTAGGGGTGTTGTTTGGCTGACAACGCTCCTAATTTATTTGATTTTTTTATCTACTTAACAAATATAGGTTAGTGGGAAACACGGTATCGTGTCCTCCGTAAATATACCAATCTTTGCTATTATTTTAAACATTCATATTTAAAGCTTTGATGATCTTTTCCGTAGTTAAGCCTAGAAACTTTATCTAAGCCTCATCTAATTGCACAGCAAATTCAGAGATATCAACCTGTTCATACAGTTCAAATGGTTGATGTATCCAAGGATTATTCGGCAAATACTCTACATAGTAGTCTGGTATTTTTACTGAGGCACTTTTGTACCAAATGACAGCGGTACGAATTTCTGTAATATTTTGAGGATATTTAGTTTTAAGCCAGTTAACCGATTCGGCCAAGCTAACGCCAGAATCTACTAAATCGTCAACGAGTAAAATGCGATCGCCAATAGGTTCAATTGTTGATAAATGTTCTGAGAACTTAATTACCCCACGTTCTTGATTGTTTTTCCCCCCATAGGAAGCAGTAGACAAAATAGCTAGGGGTTTATCATATAGCCGACAAAGAATATCGCCGACACGCAAACCACCTTTAGCAAGACAGACAATCTGATCGAAGTGCCAATTAGATTTATAGATCTTGACAGCGAGGCTTTCGATTTTATGATGATATTCTGACCAGGTTACAAATAAATCCGTCATAGCAGTAGGAACATAAACAAATTGAATACTAGCGAAAAGCAGATAGAGCGGGAAAAACTTAACTTTACTACCAAACTTGCCTATGGTGCAGGAGATCTAGGACCAGCAATTGCCGCCAATCTGCTGACATTTTTCTTATTGTATTTTTTTACTGGAGTTGCGGGGTTACCTGCGGGGTTGTCAGGCAGTATTTTAGCGATCGGCAAAATCAGCGATGCGATTAACGATCCCATTACGGGAATTTTAAGCGATCGCACCCGTAGTCGTTGGGGTAGGCGTATGCCTTGGATACTGTATGGTGCTATTCCCTTTGGTATTTTGCTATTTCTTCAGTGGATCGTACCGCAATTTAGTAATGATTCGACAATTCAAACTTGGAGTTTATTTGTTTATTATGTTGCTATTGGGATTTTATCTAATTTGGCTTACACAGCGGTTAATTTACCTTACACGGCTCTAACTCCAGAATTGACCCAAGATTATGATGAACGAACTAGTTTAACTAGTTTTCGCTTTGCTTTTTCAATTGGGGGCAGTATTTTATCATTAGTCTTAGCCAGATTTATTTTTCAAACTTATGCTGACGATCCACAGCAGCAATATCTAATTTTGGGCGTAATTTGCAGTATTATTGCCACTATTGCCTTGTTATGGTGTGCTATTCGGATTCAAGAACGAGGTGCCTTACCAATTGTTAACCAACTGGGCAAAAAGATTTTGGGTTTTAGCTTGGGAGTCATCGGAACGGTGATTTTGGTTTATGGCATAACTCAGTTTACCAATACCTCAGGTAATAGCTCTTATGGGGTTGCAGGCATTCTTCTCGGGATAGAAATACTTGCTTTTGGGCTGACTTTGATTTTTGCCAAAATAGAACCTCATTTAAACAATTCCGCAGCAGTGGCAGCGAGAGATTTAGCTAATAGTGTCCCCACCGCGCCTATCAAAGAACAAATAAAGATGGCTTTTAGTAACAAACCATTTCTCTATGTAATTGGCATTTATCTCTGTTCTTGGTTGGCTTTCCAGCTTACAGCCTCAATCTTAGTTTATTATTCCGTTAGCTGGATGGGCATGAGTGAAGCAGACTCGCCAACAGTACCTCTTGCTGTTCAAGCAACAGCTTTTATTATGTTGTTTGGTTGGACTTTTATCAGTCGAAAGCTGGATAAAAAAACTGTATTTATTTTGGGTAGTATTATTTGGATTGTGGCTCAAGGAGGATTATTTCTAATTCAGCCAGGTCAAATCAAAGAACTTTATTTCCTCGCAATTTTGGCTGGGTTTGGTGTGTCGGTTGCTTTTTTAATTCCTTGGTCAATGATTCCCGATGTCGTTGATTTAGATGAATTGAACACAGGTGAGAGAAGAGAAGGCATTTTTTACAGCTTTATGGTGCTATTACAAAAATTTGGGCTGGCTTTAGCTTTATTTTTAGTCGGACAGGCACTAGAATGGTCTGGATTTATCTCCCAAGCACCAGGAGAAGTACTCCCTGTGCAACCAGACAGCGCTTTATTGGCAATTCGAATTGCGATCGCGCCTCTGCCAACTATCTTTCTCATTATTGGCGTAGTCTTAACCTATTTTTACCCCATTACTAAAGAAGTTCACGCTGATATTCGCCGACAACTGCAAGCGCGAAAAGAGCAAGAAGTTTAGGGATTTAGGGCGAGTAAAGTTGATCTTTTATTCCCATATTCCCATCTGGTTTATAAAACACGCAAAATACTGGGAATACTATCAATCGATGCCAGACTTTTAATTTCTTCAAGTGCCTGGCGGAAGTTGCCCTCTTGGACATCATGGGTTACAACCACAATTTCGGCTAAATCGTCGCAAAAACCAATCTGCACCACTGACTCTAAGCTAACGTCATGGTTGCCAAAGCTAGTGCCTAAATGACCGATCACACCAGGAACATCTCGGCAGAGAAAACGAGCATAGAAACGAGTATTAATTTCGGCAATGGGAGTAAGCTGCTTAAAATGATCGTGGGAGCATTTCAACATCGGATCGAGCTTTCCTTTGGTGTTGCTAGTCTGTAAAAATCCAATAATATTAACGATATCCGAGACGACTGCACTAGCTGTTGCTCCTTTCCCCGCACCAGGGCCAAATAGCATGACCTGACCTAAAGGATCTCCCTCGACAAGAATAGCGTTATAAACCCCGTTAACGTTGGCTAGGGGATGATCTTTTGGTACTAAAGTGGGATGAACTCGTACCTGAAGAGAATCATTGTCGACATTAGCTTTAGCAATTGCCAGTAATTTAATTACAAATCCTAAATCATCGGCATAGCTAATATCAGTGGCGTTGATTTGACGAATGCCTTCACAGGAAATCTGATCTCGCTTAATTCTGCCATTAAAAGCGATCGCCGCTAAAATCGCAATCTTATCTGCTGCATCGTAACCATCAACATCCGCAGTGGGATCGGCTTCGGCGTAACCAAGTTGCTGCGCTTCGGCTAGCACCTCCTCAAAGTCTGCACCTTCTTCCGTCATCTGGGTCAGAATATAGTTAGTTGTGCCGTTAATAATGCCAATCACAGTTTCAATGCGGTTTACCCCCAAAGACTGTTTCAGAGGTTTAATTACAGGAATCCCTCCGCCGACGGCTGCTTCAAAGAAGACATATACCCCTGCTTGGTTAGCTGCGGTGAAGATCTCTTCTCCATGACGTGCAATCACAGCTTTATTGGCGGTAACAATATGCTTACCATTGGCTATTGCCTGGAGAATTAGCGATCGCGCTGGTTCTAATCCCCCCAGCAATTCCACGACAATTTCAATTTCAGGATCGTTAACAATTGTCACTAAATCCGTAGTTAATATCCCAGTAGGTAATTGAGGCGATCTGGGCTGAGCGAGCGATCGCACTCCTACCTTAGCTATCTCGATTTCCTGCAACAGACTATTGCGTCCTTCTGGAGCTAAAATAATCTCTGCTGTACCTGTACCAACCGTGCCGTAACCTAGTAAACCAATCTTAAAAGCCACAACTTACACCTTGACTGTACCCGCATGAAGTGAATGCCAATCCATCATATCAGCAACGGGCTGGATTCCATCGATCATTTAGATGTTTAATTTTTTCTCCCATCAACACTTCCCCAATCTCTATTCATGCCATTAGTAGCAAACATTTAAGTATTTCAAATAAACATCGGCAGGAATAATTAATTATCAAAAAAAACCAGAGATTTTCAGACAATCTCTGGCAAGCGCAAATACTTCTTTGTATCTATATATTGAAATAACTCTAGCTAAATCAACTATGATTCCGTAACGGTTTCTGCTGATTGCTCGACTCCTTCTGTTACTTCTGTATCTTCCGTGCCGACTGCTTTTGCTGGTAAAACTATGGAAATTGCTGTACGTTCAGGGTCGTCTAAGACTTCAGCTCCATCAGGTAAGACAATATCACCTACCTGGAGCATACTACCAATTTCAAAGTTGGTCACATCAATCTCAATGGACTCAGGAATACTGTCGGCAGCACAGATAATTTTCAGCTCAGTCATAATTTGATCGACAATGCCACCTTCTTTCGTTCCCGCTGCTTTACCAGTCAATATGATAGGCACGACAATTTCTACCTGTTGTTTGGCAGAAACAGTGAAAAAACTTAAATGATGCAAAGTTCTTTTCCAAGGATGAGCCTGCACTTCTCTAATCAAAGCCTTCCCTTTCCAGGAAAGATCGGGAACGTTAAGATCGATCAAAGTATTATTAATAGCTGCATCTCTCAATAATAATTGAGCTTCTTTGGCAGGAATTGTTAAGGAAATTGAGTTTGCTCCATCATGACCGTATAAAGCGGCAGGAATTAATCCTTCACGACGTAAAGCTCTTGGTTTGCTTCCCTCTGGACGGGATTTACATTCTACTGAAATGTTCATATTGTTTGGTTGAATTGATAGTAACTAAACATGTTTAATCTGGTTCAAAGCTGCTCCAAGCTAGTAAAAGCAATGCGCTTGTTGTTTGAGTATTAGATATTCGCCTACTCAACAGGAACACCATCGGCATCAAGTAAGGCTCTTTTTGGGCCATGAATCGGATCTTCGACGATAATTGTCTGATCTCGACCTGGGCCTACCGAAACGATGGCGATCGGCACTTTCATCAACTCTGCCAGATACTTGAGATAACTCAGCGCTTTTTTAGGTAAATCCGCTAGAGAACGACAGCCCGTTGTATCTTGTTGCCAACCTGGCAAACTCTTGTAAACTGGTTTACAATTGGCGAAATAACTGGCATTAGTGGGAAAATGATTGCAAATTTCGCCATCAATTTCGTAAGCTACACAGACCTTAATTTCTTCAAGTTCGTCTAGCACATCTAGCTTGGTAATCGCTAAGCAATCTAAACCATTGATTCTGACGGCATAACGACCTATCACCGCATCAAACCAGCCACAGCGACGACGACGACCTGTAGTAGTGCCAAACTCAGCACCTAAATCTCCCAATAGCTGACCAACCTGATCATTTAATTCTGTAGGGAAAGGACCTTCGCCAACACGAGTAGTATAGGCTTTGGCTACACCAATTACTCGATCAATAGTCGTTGGTCCTACTCCCGCACCGACACAAGCTCCTCCTGCGATCGGATTAGAAGAAGTAACATAAGGATAAGTACCGTGATCTAAATCTAATAAAGTTCCCTGCGCTCCTTCAAACAGAATATTTTTTTTCTTATTTACTGCTTCATAAATTTTGAGAGAACTATCCACGACAAATGGCTTTAGGTATTCAGCATATTTTAGATACTCTTCAATTACTTTCTCTGGGTCTAAAGGAGGTAAATTATACAGTTTTTCTAAAATTACGTTTTTATAGTTAATCGTCCAGCCTAGCTGTTTATGTAGGTGTTCTGAGTTCATTAAATCTAAAACTCGAATACCAGTTCGCTCCGATTTATCAGCATAGGTCGGCCCTATTCCTCTACCTGTAGTGCCAATTTTATATTCGCCCCTGCTTTCTTCCGATGCCTGATCGATCTTGCGATGATATGGCATGGTTATATGGGCTGTTTGAGATATATGTAAGTTATCTACCGTCACTCCCAAAGCTTTAAGCTGCTCTATTTCTTCAATCAAGACTTGGGGATCAATTACTGTCCCCGATCCAATAATACATTCTGTATTAGGATATAAAATTCCTGAAGGAATTAAGTGCAGTTTGAAAGTTTGTCCAGCTACAACAACTGTGTGTCCGGCGTTCACTCCACCTTGGGAGCGTACCACGACATCTGCCGAGCGACTAAGTAGATCGGTTATTTTTCCTTTTCCTTCGTCACCCCATTGGGCGCCGATCACGATAACATTAGCCAAGAGTTTATTTGGAAGCTAAAGTTTACACAAACTATTATTATGGTGATTTGCCGTACACAATGTCAACAGATATTAGTTAAGAAGTTAGAAAAAGAATGCAACTGCTGCAACAAGTAAGGATTATTGACCCCGTACAACAGGTAGATCGATTAGCAGATGTGTTGATTATCGACGGTAAAATCAAGCTAATCCATGATCAGATTACTGATTATCCTGCTCAAGCCTCAATTATCAAACCGCAAGGCTTAGTTTTGGGAACTGGACTCGTAGATCTTTACAGTCATAGCTCAGATCCAGGAAATGAAACCAGAGAGACTTTATTGGAGTTATCACAAGCAGCGGCGATGGGAGGATTTACTCAGATCGGCATTCTTCCTGATACCATTCCTGCAATTGATAGTGCAGAAGTGATTGCAGCAGTTAAGCACAAAGGCGATCGCTTGAAGCGCGATTACAATCGGTCAACTAGTCTATCTCATCTCCCTCGGCTCAATTTTTGGGGTTCTGCCTACAGCCAAAGCGAGCAAAAGATGAATGCACTGGCAGAATTAGAGCCAGAAATTGTTGGCTTTACTACCCAGCACAATTTAAGTAATCTTCATCTTTTCAAACAGATTTTAGAATATGTTCAACCTGGACAAAAACCAGTGGCGATCGCTCTTCATCAAAACGAGCTAGCAGCAGGAGTAGTTAGGGAAGGCAACGCCTCAATTCGCTACGGTATGTCAGGAAATCCTGGGTTTTCAGAGGCAGCAATCATCGCCGCCGTCTTAGAGATAGTGGCAGAAATTCCCACCTTGGTTCATATTATGCGAGTCTCAACTAAGCGAGGAGTAGAATTAATAGCTGATGCGAAAGCCAGAGGAGTAAAAGTTAGCGCTAGTACCACCTGGATGCATCTGTTATGGGATAGCGACGCTATTGGCAGCTACAACCCCAATTTACGCTTAGAACCACCTTTGGGTAATGAATCAGATCGAATTGCTTTAGTTGATGGAGTTCGTCAGGGTATTATTGATGCGATCGCTATCGATCATCAAGCCTATACTTATGAAGAAAAAACTGTCGCTTTTGCCCTTGCGCCCCCAGGGGTTGTCGGTTTAGAGTTAGCTTTAGCCTTGTTGTGGCAAAAATTTGTCAAGAGTGGAGCATGGTCGGCAATAGAACTATGGCAAGCTTTAAGTAGTCGCCCCCGTCAATGTATCCAGCAGCATCCCATAGCGATCGCCTCAGAACAAGCGATCGATCTAGTTTTATTCGATCCAGAGAAAAAATGGCTTGCTAATCAAGATAATCTCAAATCTCCTGCTGCTAATACACCTTGGTATAATCAAGAAATTACGGGCAAAGTCATTAGAACAATGAACAATGAACAGTGAGCAATGAACAATGAACAGTGAGCAATGAGCAATGAGCAATGAACAATGAGCAATGAGCAATGAACAATGAGCAATGAGCAATGAACAATGAACAGTGAGCAATGAGCAATGAACAATGAACAGTGAGCAATGAACAATGAACAATGAACAATGAACAATGAACAATGAGCAATGAGCAATGAACAATGAACAGTGAGCAATGAACAGTGAGCAATGAACAATGAGCAATGAGCAATGAACAATGAACAATGAACAGTGAGCAATGAGCAATGAACAATGAGCAATGAGCAATGAACAATGAACAATGAACAATGAACAATGAACAATGAACACAAAATGTTACTTCCCATTAGATTTTGGGCATCATAGGAAGGTAATTTTCGCTACTGTAGCCCAATTCGGATGTCTGAAGAAATAGTAGGAATTCTGCAACAGCAAAATTCTCTTTTAAATCGAATAGAAGAAGTTCTAGCCGAGAATCAAAGACTCAGAACAGAATTTCAGCAGTTAATCGAGCGAGAAGAAAGATTTCGGCAAATTGCGGAAAATGTGCGCGAAGTTTTTTTTGTAATTTCGGCTAAAACCGACGAAATTCTCTACATTAGTCCAACTTACGAAAAGGTTTGGGGGCGTAGCTGTCAGAGTTTGTACGAAGATCCTCAATCCTGGCTATTTGCCATTCATCCAGAAGATTCCTTTAAAGCGATCGCCACGATTGAAACTCAGTTTAGAACAGGTGACGATTTTGAAGAAGAATATCGCATTATTCGTCCCGATGAGTCTATTTGCTGGGTAAGAGTGAGAGCCTTTCCTGTTCGAGACGTAATGGGCAAAGTCAATCGTTTTGTGGGTATTGCTGAAGATATTACTAATCGCCGAGACGCCGAAGAGGCTTTAAGAAAAAGTGAAGAACAGTTTCGACTTACTTTTGAAATGGCTCCCATTGGCATGGCAATCAGTACTCTTAAGGGGAAGTTCACCCGTGTTAATCAAGCTTTATGTGATGCTCTTGCTTATTCTCAAGCAGAATTATTAGAATTATCTTTCGCGGAAATTAGTCATCCTGATGATTGGGAAATACACCATAATTTAGAGAAAAAATTAATCAACAGCCAAGAAACAAGTTTTCAAATTGAGAAACGTTTTATCGCTAAAACTGGTTTTGTAGTTGATACTCTACTTAAGGTAGTAGTAGTATGCGATGCACAGGGAAAACCACTACACTTTAACAATCAAATTGTTGATATTACCGAACGAAAATCAATGGAACAGCAGCTACTCCACGATGCTCTCCATGATACTTTGACAGGGCTGCCAAATCGGGCTTTGTTTATGGATCGTTTGGCGCAACAGCTAAAGAGAAGCCAGAACCAAAGTGGTTATTTATTTGCTGTCCTGTTTCTCGATTTAGACCGATTCAAAGTAGTTAACGATAGCGCTGGTCATTTAGTCGGCGATAAGTTATTGATTGAAATTGCCCGTCGCTTACAAAAATCGATTGCTCCCACTGATACGGTAGCTCGTTTGGGAGGAGATGAATTTACGATCCTGTTAGAGAATATTTCTAGTAAATCAGAAGCTATTTTAGTTGCCGAGAGTATTTATCAGACTTTAAGCTTTTCTTTTCAGATTGAAGGATACGAATTATTCTCCACCGCAAGTATTGGTATTGCTCTTTCTTCTCAAGGATATGAAAAACCTGAAGAAATTCTGCGGGATGCCGATTTGACGATGTACAGCGCCAAAGAACAAGGTAAAGCTAGGTATGAAGTATTTGATCGCTCCCTGCGCGATCGCGCTCTGCAAAGATTAGAATTGGAAACAGATTTACGTAGGGCGCTTGAGCGAGGAGAATTTGAGGTCTATTATCAGCCCATTACCTCTCTCAGCCTTGGTGTTTTATCTGGTTTTGAAGCTTTAGCTCGCTGGAATCACCCCACCAAAGGAGCAATTGGTCCAGGTGATTTTAT
>NZ_PVWF01000003.1 GCF_003003995.1 Pleurocapsa sp. CCALA 161
CATAAATTAGTTACGATCAAAAAGCAAACAAAATTAATCAATACCCATCTTGAATTACGATACGCTAGATCGAGTGATTATTTGATTTTTTTAAACTACTTCCTATGACATCCTCCGTTAAAATTGATAAGCGTACTGTTCGTATTGGTACTCGCAAAAGCCAGCTTGCTTTAGTGCAAACCTACTGGGTAAAAGCTGAATTAGAAAAGCACTTTCCTGATATCAGTTTTGAAGTTGAGGAAATGAGTACTAAAGGAGATAAAATTCTTGATGTTCCATTAGCCAAGATTGGTGATAAAGGTCTATTTACCAAAGAGTTAGAAGTGGGAATGCTCAACCACACCACAGATTTTGCCGTGCATTCCCTCAAAGATCTGCCAACTAACCTACCAGAAGGTTTAATGCTAGGCTGTGTTACTAAAAGGGTCGATCCTGCTGATGCCCTAGTAGTCAATCAAAAGCATCAAGACAAACAGTTAGAAACCTTGCCAGCAGGTTCGGTAATCGGCACATCTTCCCTCAGACGCTTAGCCCAACTTCGCCACCATTTTCCCCAGTTAGAATTCAAAGATATTCGAGGTAACGTTAATACTCGTTTGGCAAAGCTTGATGCAGGAGAGTATGACGCAATTATCTTGGCAGTGGCTGGATTACAGCGATTAGATATGGGCGATCGCATTCACCAACATATTTCCTCAGATATTTCTCTCCACGCAGTGGGACAAGGGGCATTAGGGATTGAATGCCGTGCAGGAGATCGAGAAATTCTGAAGATTTTGAAAGCCTTAGAAGATGCTGACAGTTGCGATCGCGCATTGGCGGAAAGAGCATTTTTGAGAGAACTAGAAGGCGGGTGCCAAGTACCCATAGGTGTAAATACTCAAATTGAAAACGACCAGCTAACTTTAATTGGGATGGTTGCTAGTCTTGATGGTCAACAATTACTTAAAGACTCTGTCAGGGGTAATAAAAATGAGTCAGAAAAATTAGGGGTAGAGCTAGCAGGGAAATTAAAGGAACAAGGGGCAGGAGAAATATTAGCCAAAATTTTTGCAGAAGTAGGACGTGGGTAAATAAAACTAAATTTAATCAAAAATGCACAATTGCTTTGACTCTACACAAATTATCGAGTATCAATTAGTAGTCTAATTAAATTTTTTGAATCTTGCAAATGATGAATATGAAAATTAAAACCCTGGCTGTTCCCGCATTCGTTGCTTTGTCTTTATTGTTTACTGCTTGTGCAGGCGATCAAGTTGAAACTCCTGATGCTGACGGTGCTGCTGGTCAAGTACAAGAAGGTGCTGACGATACTGGCGATGCTATGCAAGAAGGCGCTGATGATGCTGGCGATGCTATGCAAGAAGGTGCTGATGATGCTGGCGATGCTATGCAAGAAGGTGCTGATGATGCTGGCGATGCTGTCCAAGAAGGTGCTGACGATACTGGCGATGCTATGCAAGAAGGTGCTGACAATATGCAAGAAGGCGCTGACGATGCTGGCGATGCTATGCAAGAAGGCGCTGACAATATGCAAGAAGGTCAATAAATATAGTAGTTTAATTATTTATAATTTTTGCTGACTCAGGACAATTTAGACTAGACAGCACAATTAATATTATCCTGAGAACTAGAGGTTGGATAGATGAAACTACCAACTTCTAGTTTTTTTAGTGCAAATTTGCTTAATCATCAGAGACTGTTTCCCATGATCGATCTTTTTACCTGTGCCAAATGGTTGGGAATTGCTACTGTTATTTCCTTAGTGGTGACAATTGCAGCGTTCGTCCTCGGTTGGGGCTTTCGTTTTCGCCTAGTAGGTGTGACCAGCTTTATGGGAGTGTTAACTGCTGGTTTTTTCGCTTTAGGTTTAGGTCTATTTCCCCATGCCCAAATTCCTGGTGCAGCTCGTTATACTCTAATTTACGATAATGGAGCTAATCAAGCCGTAGTAGCCGTATCTCCTGAGATAGAAGAATCAGCCATTGAGCCGACCTTAATTCAGGCGGCAACCGATCTATACTCATATGGTAGAACAGGCACAGCAGGCAACGATCAGTTTACAATTAAGTTAAGAACTGTACTACATCCTCAGCCAGGAGTATCTAAACCTTTGTTTTTGGGGACAGCCAAACGCTCAATTACAGATCGTAGTAGCAAAGATATCGACATTGAAGTCTTTGCGGAAAATGTAGCGCAACTGCCTCGACTATCAAGCTAGAGTGATTCAATCTAAGAATATGAATAAGCCAGCCACTGAAGCATTAAGCACCCAAGTAACCGAGTATAGTCCTTTAGCGATCGCTCCGGCCAGAGTATTACGAGGTAATCATTGTCTGGCTAATTCAAGTCAGGAAATTGCTGCTTTGGGTGTTCGACCTTTAGTAATCGGCGGGAATCAAACCTTAAAAGTAGTAACAGCTTTTCTACAGCCTGCGCTTAAAGCAGCCAAGCTGACTAGTAAAACAGCTAGTTATACCCCTGACTGTGCCGAATCTTCTTTGGTGCGACTTAAAGAAATAGTTCAACAGCATCAGGCTGATGTAATTATTGGTGTTGGTGGTGGTAAGGCTCTAGACATGGCAAAATTAGTTGCTTACCAGTGCGGTTTACCAATAGTCACGATTCCTACTTCGGGAGCTACCTGTGCAGCTTGGACAGCCTTATCTAATGTCTATTCTGAGGCAGGGGCATTTCAATATGATGTTACTTTGCGTCGCTGTCCCGATTTATTAATTCTCGACTATGAACTAGTCCGTACTGCTCCTCAACGCACTTTAGTGGCGGGGATTGGTGATGCGATCGCTAAATGGTATGAAGCCTCTGTTAGCAGTGGTAATTCCAACGCTACCTTGTTAATTTCAGCAGTACAGCAAGCGAGGGTATTGCGAGATATTTTATTGCAAAAATCGGCGATCGCCCTGAAAGATACTGAGAGTGATGCTTGGCGGGAGGTAGTTGATGCCACAGTATTGCTGGCGGGAGTCATTGGCGGTATTGGCGGGGCAGACTGTCGTACAGTAGCTGCCCATGCGGTGCATAATGGCTTAACTCATCTGCTAGAAGCTCATGACGTACTCCACGGCGAAAAAGTAGCCTATGGTATCTTAGTTCAGCTACGCCTAGAAGAAATGGTGCAGGGTAATCAGTTAGCAGCATCAGCCCGCCAGCAGCTACTTAAGTTTTATGGTGAAATTGGCTTACCCAAGTCCCTGGAAGATTTAGGTTTAGGTGAGATTACTCTGGCTCAACTGCGTCAGGTAACGGCGATCGCAACTCAACCCCAGTCAGACATTCACCGATTACCCTTCACTGTATCCGCCGAACAGCTAGCAGCAGCAATGGTGTCTACCGTAGCGGAAACTAGTAGGGGCGAGAAGCCACTCACTCCTAAAGAAATGGCGTAGATTCCAGCCAGTCTAATAATAAAGAATTGAACTGTTCGGGATATTCATCATGGGGACAATGCCCCGCATTTTCTAATTCAATTAACTTTAAATTAGTATTTAACTCGGCGATCGCTCTTGCTTGACCAGGCGGGATCATTCTATCTTGTAATCCCCAGATTAACAGCATAGGAACTCTAATTGGGGGTAATAGATCTCTAACTGACTCGGCAAAGCTAGCTTTCCTTACGCTGCGAGTGAGGCGAAATAGGGTTTGGTCTGAACCATCATCGTAAGCAGGATTAGAGAGTATTGCTACCAACTCATCAGTAATCGCTTCTTTGTTAGGATAGGCAATCCCTGCCCATTTGCGAATTATGTTTGGTCTTCTAACTAGCTTAAGTAGGTTTTTAATTAATAGAGGAGAAGCAAACAAGTTCTCAATCCCCGTCACTATTGGTCTAACTAGCGGTGGGAGGATATCCTCTCGCACCGACACGTCTGGTAAACTCAACATCACTAAACCTTGAACCATTTCAGGATAGACAGCAGTAGCGTTTAAACAAACTAATGACCCAATAGAGTTGCCGACAAGAACGACAGGAACACCAATAAAAGTCTGCCAAAAATCATGAACTTGTTCTGTCCATAAAGCAGCACTATATTCTGTGTCAGCTTTTCTCGATGCACCGAAGCCTAGTAAATCTAAAGCATATACTGTATGATTCTGAGCGATTACAGGCAAATTATGACGCCAATGCTCGATACTTGCGCCAAAGCCATGAATAAAAATTATGGGTGGAGTTGCCGTAATATCTGTTTTTTGCTTCGCTCTGAGGTAACTATAGCGAGTTTGCCATCCTTGCCAAACCCACTCTCTTTGATTGCCGATGCGTTCTTGCCAAGATTGGTTTGTATTCAAGTTAATTACTTAAAAAATATTTACAAAATAGCTCATGATGATGCAAAGTGTATCTGGTGCTGGTTAAGTCATAAGCATTAGTTGAAGATAAAATTAACTTAACATTCTATTAATAATAAGATCGGTAAGATGGTAGATGATATTCAGTTTTTATCATCATATTTTGGTTCAAAATATTACTAACATAAAAGGAAAGAACAAGTACGCCTGTGAGAGATAGAAGACGCAGTAACAACAGTCGCGATTTAACCAAAACCAACGAAAGAATTCGCTTCCCCGAGATTCGCGTTATCGACTCTGAAGGAGAGCAGCTAGGTATAATTACGCCTAAAGAAGCTCTCGCCAGAGCGCAAGAACAAGGCTTAGATTTAGTTCTAGTCAGCGAAACCGCTAAACCCCCAGTCTGTAAAATTATGGACTATGGGAAATATAAATACGAGCAAGACAAAAAGCTTAAAGAAGCGAAGAAAAAGCAGCATAACGCTGATGTCAAGGAAGTAAAAATGCGCTACAAAATTGAAGAGCATGACTATAATGTGCGCGTCAAAAATGCTCAACGCTTCCTCAAGTCAGGAGACAAGGTTAAAGCGACCATTAGCTTTCGCGGAAGAGAGATTCAACACTCTAGATTAGCGGAAGATTTACTGCGTCGGATGGCTAAAGATTTAGAAGAGTATGCCGAAGTACAGCAATTCCCTAAACGAGAAGGGCGCAACATGATGATGATGTTGTCACCAAAGAAGTAGGTTAGATTCACCTCTTATTCTGGCAAACAAGAGAGAAGGGCAGTTGATCTCCTTCTCTTTTTTAATTGTGTCGCAAATATAGCTGTACAAAGTTAGATTAGGACTTAGGTAGTAGATAGGGGCAAGGCAATGTCTTACCCGTACAGGTAGTAGGTAGTGGGTAGTAGATAACTACTACTAAAACAACTGCCAGTCTTGGCTACTTAATCTCTTCAGATGGTTTAAACGCCGATTAACGTAAAAGTCATCTATTCTAGCCCAATTATGGACTGCGGAAGCTTTAATGCTAATTGCCCATGTCCAAATATGAGCCACTTGAGTCAAGGCTTGCAGAGAATTTACTTCAGCATCAGTTAATTGCTGAACATCCTCATAGCCTTTAAAAAAGGAATCTCTTACCTTACGATCAATTCCTGCGCTGAGAGACACCTGTAAAAATTTCGCCAGATCGAAAACACGCCAGCCATAGCCACATTGATCGAAATCAAATAAGGTAATCTGGTTATCTGTGGTGAAGTGGACATTGCCACTATGGGGATCGCCCCAGCAAACGCTCCATAGAGGAGCAGTTTTATCTAAGCAGGTTAGCTGCTGTTTGATCTCTTCAATTACTGCAAATAAATAAGGCTGATCTTGATGATGATTTCGAAGATAGGGCTTAATGGTTTTTAGAGAATCATCTAATAAATAATCTAGGTTGAGACATTGGCGTGGAGTTTCATTTTTAAACTGAAGAGAGGTCTGATGAAGTTTACCTAAAGCTTGACCCATAATCCTGCTCTGCTCAAGATTGAGATCGCCTTGGGGAATTTCTCCTGGAGCGTAAGGAAAAAGGGCGGCATAGCGATCGCCTTCAACTGCATTAATAGTTACACACAACTGCTCTGACTTGGTTTTTAAAGGACTAGCAATAGGTAAATTGTGCTGATCTAGAAAGTCAAGAAATTCAAGCTCGAACTGGATATCTGATTGAGAACGCCAATGGTGATGAGAAATTTTGAGAATATAAGCTTTGTGCTTTGTTTCAATCAGATAAATATCACTTAAACCTCGATGCCAGAATAGACATTGATTAATCGTTCCTAGTTCATACTCTGTCAGTACACCTTCGATCAAGGCTTGGGGTGAAAGAGTAGAATAGATGGCTGGAAATACATCCATCGCTACCATTGATAATAAGACCTTTTACTAACTACAGTACTAACTACAATACTAACTACAATACTAACTACAGATTTAGTAATCTTCAGTTGGGGCTAAGTCAAGACTCGCGCATTCCTTTGTGCCTATCGGCAAGGAGGGTTTGCCTGTCGAGAGCGAAGATTCAAGCGCTAAGATCACCGTTTAGTAACTAAATTCCTGCCTTTAATCAAAAAATTATAGGTAAGCATTTTTATAATCTACTTGCTCGCGGGGGAAACATTAAGTATCAAATAATACTAAAGTTTGAGATTGCTAAAATTATGTGAGGAAAAGATAACTTTATCCCAATTTATTAGATTAGATTAAAGCAATCCTCGATAGCGAGTAAAAAGTAAGATTGCTGCCCAAGAACCCAAAGCTACTTTAACTGCCACTAAAATATTTAACAGGGGAATAATACCACCGCTAAATAATGCCCCTAATTCTCCATGGGGTAATTCCCATCCAACCAAAGTAATGGCAGCTAAGATAACAAAAATTAGCACCGAAATCTTTTCCCAAGTGGCGGCATGATATTTTTTGTAAATTCCTTCCATCCATTCAGCAGATGAGGTGATGGCAATTAAGCCGATCGCTGTTCCTCCAGCTACTCCCGCAGCAAAACCCCCGCCAGGGCTAAGATGACCACGAATAGCCAATTCAATACTTACGAGTGCAGCAATAGTTGCACCTAGGCGTGCGAGGATAATCGAAGGGCGATCGCTAAATTGAACCAGAGTTCTGATTGGTGTTTCGTTTGCCAGGAGAAACTTGACTCCTAAAATAGCGATGGTAAACACCACCACTTCAAAAATCGTGTCATAAAGACGGTTGCGGAAAATAATTCCCGATACGACATTGCTGACACCAGTATCTTTGAGAATTGATTCGACAATTGATATTTCTGCTAATTCTGCTGTGGGATTAGGCATGACTATCATTTTGATCCATAAGGCGATGCCCGCGACAAGATAAGCCCATTTCATGATTATTGATGCTCCTGATTGGCTATGGGTACATAAGTCAAAGTTGTTTCCGACGCTGTTAATTCTTGCTGCATAATTTCAAACAAGCGATGTACTCTGATTGCAGTTTGATATTTTGCTTCTAAGTTAGGTTGGGAATGCTGCTGTTCAATACAGGTGGCGTGAATTTCTTGACTAACTAATGCCTGTTGTAAGGATTGATTGTCGGGATATTCGACTAGTTCTAAACGTAAATGATACTTATCGAGAGCTTTTTTTAAGCTAGTTACTAGTTCTGTAAAGTAACTTTCTGGCTGGGGAGTATTTTGCTTGAGTATTCCCAAACGCATGACTAGAGAAGAACGTACTGCAATTACATATAGGGTAACTGCCAACATTGTGCCAACTAAAGCTTCTGTTAAACCCACATCCGCAGCCCCTAAAATAACATAGACTAATACAGCGATCGCACCTAAAATAGCTCTGATGACGAGGGCATGATAGGGATTGACCTGAAATACCAAGATGAAAGATGCCAAAGGCAGTAAAGCAACAATTATATAAATATATTTATCAGTCATGTTTATTTGTGTTAGCTAGTTGTGAATTATCGCTAGCACAATAGGCAATAACATAGCCCAGCACTGTATTCCAGATTGCCAGGGTGATAATTGCTAGCAGTAACAAAGACCATTCGCTAGGTACTTTGAGTAGTAGTCCCACTAAAATTGCCATTGAACCCAGAGTATCGGCAACCGAAAGACTATGAAGTTTAAATAAGACAGATCTATTGCCAATCAGAGGCAAAGTTCCCCAAAACCAGAAGATAATGCCTAGAATTATCAAGCCATAGCTTAAAATATCAATCATGCTTCATTGATCCTTTTAATTAAATGTGCCATTAACATTAATCCTGCATTGCCTACACTGAGGATAATCACCGCCACCACGCCAATTGACCAATCATCTCTGGAAACTGAAATAACCAGCATCATAATTGAAGTTTTGGTGGCAATACTAGTAAATGCCAGTATTGTTTGCCAAATATCGTCATCTTGCCAAGCTTCGTAGATAGGGATTAATAAAGCTAAAATCATAGCGATTAAAATTGAATCCATAGTTGTCCGTTTTTATCTTTCTTGCACTCTTTTTATTTCGGTTTAACTCGATGAACCTCATACCAACCTTGTTTATCGTATTTAGTGACAATAGTTTTCGGGGTAAAAGTAATGAGAAAAATATCAAGAAAAATTAATCCTGGAGTGCGTTCTGCTTTGACTGTTTCTCGAACAAAATCTTCTTGGTTATGAGGACGCAGCATCATTTGAATCGCTTCGATATATGCTTGGGGAATTGCCTTGATAATCTTCCATGATACCTGTAGCCAATCCTTAATTTTCACTGGAGCGGTTCGACTTTGAGGTAACAACAAAGCGATCGCCAGACCGATAGCAAGATTAAGCAATCCAAAATTATTGGTCAGCAGCAACCAAATTGTTAGCCGTAAAATTAAGTTAAATATTGTGTTTGCGTCCATACAATCCAAAAAAGTAAGATTAACATCAGGCTCATTACTCCCATTAAATGGTCGAACAGCTCTAAATCGCGCGGAATTTTAATTACTAATTTTTTAAAGACCGCCAGATACGCTGCCCAACCTAAAGCGATGGTTGCTAGGGGTTTGATTGTATTTTGTAGGCTATAAGCTTGATAGTAAAAAACATTAGCTCCCACTAAGCCACCCAGCAAAATAACCATTGCCCACCAAAACCCAGGCTGAATCTTTTTACCTTCGTCCCCCTGTTCCCCTGTCTTCTCGTCAAGCTTAATCATTTGATCGCCATTGCCTGCCAGTTTTTGATGGGGTAAAAAAATAAATTTGGCAAAGGAAATAGCTGTCCCCAAAGCTGCCAGGTTCATGCCAATCACTTGCCAGGGCAGTAAATTTTTACTGGTTAAAACTTTTGCCCCAAAACCAGACAGTAACGGAAAACCAGAGATCGAAAAACTAGCGATCGCTAAAGCTAGCCAAATTTTAGTATCCATTGGCTGGTGTTGTAATTGTTTGAAGTCGCGACTCGGCAAAACTCCCGTAATCAGAAATAATGCCGATTTGACCAAACCGTGGGTTAGAGCATAAAAACCCCCCACCATTGGCGCAGCTAACACAAAACCCAACTGGGAAACAGTGTGAAATGCTAGCATCCGCTTGCTATCTTTTTCGAAAACAGCGAAACCTACTCCCAAAACTGCTGTAATCACGCCAAACAATCGCACAATTGGATCGATTTCTTCTAATATCAATGCACAACGCACCAGAGGAAATACCCCTGCCTTGACTACTACGCCCGAAAGGACCGCCGAGACTGGGCTTTCTGATTCAGAGTGGGTTAGGGGCAACCATAAACCAGAGACAAAAATTCCCCCTTTGACTAATAATCCGAGAAAAATTAGCGCCACTGCTTCTGAGGGAGAACCGCGCAAACCCGCATAACTAAAAGAATTATGTGCCTGATATACTAGCACTGCCCCCACCAAGTAAAATAGCATGGCGACATTACTGGTAAATAAATAGCGCAACCCTACCCAAATCGATCTGTCCGTTCGAGGATAGGCAATTAACAAAAACGAAGCAATACTAATTACCTCTAATGCCACATACAGACTAATAAAATCGGCACAGATAAAAGTAGCGTTGACGCTACCATGGAGAATAATTAGCTGCATGTAAAAGAAGGCGGTTTTACCAGTTTGCCAACAGTAAATAATTACTGCTGCTGTCACCAGAGCATTAGTTAAAATAAAAAAGCCACTTAATTGGTCAACGGTTAAAGTAACGCCAAAGTTATCTACTAGCTGAATATTTAAAACTAATTCCTCCACAAAGATCTGCGTGGCATAAGCAGCGGAAATCACAGCTATACTTAATGCCAAAATGCGATCAAGCTTGGGAAATAGATAAATTACGAATCCTACAAAAAATGGTAAAGATAGCCAGGCGATTGTTATTTCGGTCATGACATATTATTCTTTTCAATCGCCTTAATTTCTAAAGTAGGGTTGTTTTTCGCCAGCTTCATAACTCCTACCAGCATCAAAGCTTGAATCGAAAAACCAATGACAATCGCAGTTAAAATAACCGCTTGCGGAACAGGATCGGCATAAGCCACATTATTTTTATTCCCGACAATAGGCGTAAATAAACCCGTGCGGGAAGCTACTAAGATATAGTAGGCAATCACTCCTGTACTCATGATGTCCATCGAGATGATTTTCATCACTAGATTTTGCTTAAAAATGATGCCAAAAAAGCCACATAAAACTGTAGCGAATACAAAAGCTTCTAATACTGTCATGAGTTGATACCAGTTGATAGCGTGAAAGATTGCAAAGCTGATAGCTGTCCTCAAGGGTAGCTTCTCACAAAGTTACCGATGCTGGCAACCCCCCCATATTGCTGAGTGTTGCGCTTCTCGTTAGCTAGCGCGTCGATTATTTTAAATGGCATTTTTGAGTAAAAATACCATCGGCAAAACCAAGGCAATTCTTAAAATAAACCGAGAAGTAAATTGCCAGACTTTTTGCTCAGAAACATCTATGGTTGAGGATTTGAATTCAATGATGTTGGGCAATAAAAAAACTGCCGTCACAGCATACAGAGTGAAACAGAACCAAATCAAGGTATTTTTATCGGAAACTAAATAATTCATAGTTTATATAGTTTTTTGCCTATGCAAGAATATTTATCATAGTAAATATACTATACAAGTTTGTAGAAAAAAACAATCTATTCAATTATTTGTGACCTAATTGAGATGATCGCTGTCTGAGAAGGCAATTAAATCTTTCAATGTAATTTGTTTTTTCTGTCTCTTGTCGATGTGGCGCTATTTTTTCTTGGCGAATCAAATGCTTAAGACTATTTTGATGGACTATCAAAGTTTAAATATACAAGTACTTACAAATGTCATCAGTTGTCACAAGTTAATTGCGGCGAAATTAAGCCGATAAGAGCGTTGATCGGTGTTGCCTTGACACAGTAATAAGTTGCGATCGCTCAAAGTTTTTAAATCTCTTTGTAAAGTGCGTCGGGAAACATTAGGAAACATATGCTCACAGTTTTTGATGGTAATTTCAGAATTACTGAAAGCGTAGTTGAGGATTAGACTTTGACGTGAATTAAGCTGATGGGAGCTAATCAACTTATCCAGAGGTTGGATTGACTGATGAACTTCATCATCCCCTACATCAGCTTTTAAATAAGCTCTCAGCAGAGCTTCAATTTCTAGAGTTATTGCTTGGTAATGAGCTTGATTACTTTTCAAAGCTAGCAAAATAAGCGCATTAGTTGCGTTGACGCAGATTTCGGCTAAAATGAGACTTCTTTGAGTGGTTAACTTAGGATTACGAGCTTTTAATAACCTAGCTACAAATTCAATTGCTTCTTGAGTAAAGCTGGGATCTATGTTCCTAAAAATAGTCGGGGAAACAAAAAATTGAATAAAAACTATCCTAGAAGTAGGTTGCTCAAATAATTGTTCAACTTGAGTAACTAAAGCGTGAATAAAGTCCGCAAATGGTAGCTGGATGATTTCAGGACGCAATAATTTGTCCCACATAATCTTTACCCGTTCTACGTGGCGCAACTCTAAAGCATTAAAAATGGCTAGCTTATCGGGAAAAAATTGATAGAGAGAACCTACTGCTGTCTTCGCACGAGATGCGATCCCATGAGTCGTGGCTGCTTCAAAACCGACTTCATCAAAAACAATTGCTGCTGCATCTAAAATTCTTTCAACACGTTCTTGACTGCGTTTCTGTTGGGGTTGACGACGCAAAGAAGTTTTTTTCATCTTGACAAAAGCGAATTTATTGTCATATATTTAAAATCAAATAAAGATAATTTTGTTTGGGTTTAGCCAAAAAATTCAGCTTAAAGCTATTAAATATTTAGATCTAAACGATCGCAAACTTGCGACAATATATATTTTAGTTGTCGTGGGCTAGTTATTGAGGCAAATTTTTAGTGATTTTTATTAAATGAGTCTAATGAATATGAATATATCGATGTTAGAAGGTGCGCCCTGGCTAATAGCTCATAGATCGATGCTACCTGTAAACCAACCATTCAAGGTTTCGCTCTATGGCAAAGATTATGTGATCTGGCAGGATAAATCAGGACAGATCAGCGGTTTGTCTAACGTCTGCCCTCATATGGGTGCAATGCTATCTGAAGGCTGGTGTAATATTCAAGCAGATGGTTCAAGTAACGTTGTCTGTCCGTTTCACGCTTTGGAGTTTGACCACCATGGCTGCACTATCTTACCAGGAACAAATAAGAAAACATTACCGCAATTAGAATCTTTAGAACTAATTATCCAGAGTGATTTCATTTGGTCTTACGGCGGATATGAACCGAGAATCCCCGTTCCTAATGTTTTAGCTGAAATCGCCCAAGAATACGAATTTATTGGCGCTACCGCTGATACTACTGTAGAAACAGATTTGCGATCGATGCTATTAATTATGCACGACTATAATCATCAAAATGGAACTCATCGAGACTTGTTTGAAATTACGGAAGTCAGATTTAAAAAATTCATTGATAACGGCTATCATTCGGCAGCTTTTTATGACATGCCAACTGCTCCAAAAACCTTCTGGCAAAAGCTTAAGCAACCTAAACAGTTTATAGTTCCTGATGTCATCGAAGCTCATTTAGAGAATTTTTTTCCTAGTTTAGTTGTTTTATACGGCAAAAGTCCCTTGGGAAAAATAGCTCAGTGTAATCTTTTTGTTCCAGAATCACCAACAAAAACTCGTGTATATGTTTTATTGTTTGGCGAAGCTACTAATCCGCTGAGTAAATTACTAAAAAATCAGCTTTTAGGGCTGAATCAAGTGGTCGTCGAACAAGATAGTGACATTTTGAGCAAGATATATGCTGATGCGCCCAAAAAAATTAGGTTAAATAACGAGGTGGGAATGGATTGGATCGATCGCAATTTTGCCAATTGGCAAAGATAACTTGAAATAGTTAAATAAATGTTGGCGAGCAATGGCATGACTGGGGGAGTCATGTTTTTGGTATTTCATATAACTAATGATTTGAGTTGATTAGTTAAATTAAATTAATCCATTGACAACTATGATAATTTTGTTGATTGTTTATTCAAGCTAAACTATGATGTAGGTAAATAGTTACCAGGAATAATTAAAGTGTCCCAAAATTTTGGTGAATTGATTCGTCAAGCGCGAAAAGAGCAAAAGTATTCTCAAAGAGAATTAGCCAAACTATTGCAAATAGATTTTACCTATCTATCCAAGCTAGAAAACAATCGCGCCGACTATGCGCCTAAAGAAGATGTGATCCGAGGTTTAGCAAAGCATCTAAAATTAAATGAAGAACAGTTAATCTTTTTAGCAGGTAGAATTCCCCAGCAAGAAGAAGACTTGCTCAAGCAACATTATAAAGATCTGCCAGTTTTGTTTCGTCGGATGCGAGAAAATCCTGAATTTGCTCAAAGAGTGTTTCGCGAAGCTTCTAAAACTGACGGTTAATTAACGGTTAATCATGAGAACGGGTATTTTTTGTGAGTGTTTTTCGTCCATTTCGATTCATTTCTAAACTAGAAATCGAAGCTTACGCTTTAAATATTTGGTTGCAGATGGAGCGATCACACAATCCACTACAGTTACCCATAGATGCCAGTATTATTGCCGAATTTTTAGATCTAAATTTGGTTTGGGACACAATACCCGATGACGAACAAGGAGCGATCGCTGCCAGAATTTTACCCCTAGAAAAACTGATCGAAATCAATGAAAATATTCCCCAATTAAAAGGAGGTTTTGGCGAATCAACTATTGCTCATGAAATTGGACATTGGGTACTGCATATTGATGTGGAACAAGTAGAACGCTACATTCGACTGAAACAAAAAGGTGTTGATGTTCAAGTAAAGCCTTTTCTTTGTCGCAGTAGTAATTTAGCAAGAATTGAATGGCAAGCACAGTACTTTGCTGGATGTTTGCTCATGCCACAACACATACTTACAGAATTAAAGCAGGACAAAGATTTAACCAAATGGCAGCATCTTTATCAAATAGCGACAGATTTGGGAGTGACCATATCTAACTTAACGACTCGCTTACAAGATTTAGGTTGGATTTATCTAGACACTGATACTCGCAAAATTTATTTAAACCGCAGTTCATAATTAATAGTTGAGTCACTAAGTTAATACAACTCATAAGCTGTTGAGCTTTAAATTTGTTGTTTTGGGAAAGTAGAGAAGTAGTGGAGTATTGGAGTAGAGGAGAGAGTTTACTGATTAGATTTCTAAAAGAATAATACACAGTTTAAATGCATCACAGCCTAAACTATTTTAACCTCTTTTAAAAACTAATATTTTTAGTTCAAATTAACTCTATTTTTAATATTCTTATTATTTCGCTATAACTTTATTTTTAAAAGATCAACTTTACTATTAATTTAATTTTTAATCATTCTTTAGATAGAAGTTAGCTTATTAATAAATTGTTATTTTGGATTTGTTAATTAGAAACTACTTATTTCGAAAATAACTATTAACTCAATCTAATATCATCTAAAAAAAAAATATGGAAACTTCCAACAATCAAAATCAAAATGAGTTTGAAAATAGTATTAATGCTAGACCTATTACCGAATCAGAAAAAAGCTACCGAGACGGATATTATCAAGGTAAAAGGGAAGCAACCCCTTTGCCAATAGAAACTACTATCAAAGAACGTGATAATTCTACAGGATTATTTATCGGATTTATGTTAGCCCTTCTGGCTGCTTTGGGTTTGGCAGCTTTATTCATTTTTAATGGTAATAATCAACCTACAACAGTTCCCGATAATTCAACTATTAATGAAAATGTCAAACCAGAAGCAGTAGAACCTGTAGATCGAGAAACAACTGTTATTGAAAGAACAATTGAAAAAACTCAAGAGGTAGTTCCTATCCCTCAAATACAACCTATTAATCCTACTCCTATTCAGTCTGAATCTAAACCTACTGAGAATTCAATTAATGTTCCTGCGACTACATCAGAAACTCCTAGAAATGAAATGAATACCACCCCAGAAACAACTGAAAAAGAACTAAAATCTTCAGAACCAGACTCTACTCTTAATCCAGAATTAAACCGAGATGAAACTCAAGTAGAGCCAAAACCTTAACAAGTTATTACTAAAAAAAAAGATTTACAGCAGTCGAAGCAAAGGTTAAGACGCATAAACCCTTGCCATAACAATGTTCTAAACTATAGTTCGCTTACTATACAGAAATATTTGATCGTCTCTGTAAATCCTTAGCTTGTGACTGAATATTTTATAGTCATTCCAATTAATATCCTTATGGTAGTTTGGTATTGATAATAAGGTCAAATCTTATTTGCTACTTACTACTTTTCTCAGAGATCGTCTGGTTGTTATTTGGAATGACTATATATCTTTTTATTAAAAAAAGGACTAGATGTAGCGACACCATAGTCCTATGTTGTTTAGGTATTGTCTAGATTATAGTTACTGTGCTTTTACAACATCGCGGTTGCATATGCGCCCGTAGGTGGCGCATTCCCCGCGCTCAAATAAGTAGACCACAACAATAAAATTAAAAAAAGCTAAGAAGCTTAGAGCTAAAAGCTAAAAGCTACGAACTAATTAATTCAAAACGTAGTCTATTCAAATGAAAATGACTGTAAATTAGCTATTAGGCACAGTGTTTACCGCAGTTGCACCTTCTACTCCCTTAGCTACTTTTTCTGCTTGAGCAAGAACACCTTCAGCATCAGGATTGTATTTCAAAACTACAGTGCTACCTGTTTGAGCAACCCATAGACCTACAGTATCGTCAATCCCAGCTTCGTCTAGTGCTTGGGCTACACGCTTGGCTAAACCGCTTTCATCAAACTGACCATCTAAACCAACTTTTTCAGGAGCAATGCTGTTGTTTTTTGATGATGCTGCTACGGCAACTTTACCAGCACTTTTGGCTTTATCTTCTTCTTTTTTACCGAATAGTTTTCCTAGAAAACCCATAATCTTAATTCCTCGTAATTTGTCTTAAAAGCACAATTATATTTTTGCACTTTGCTAGAAAGTATAGAGTCCGCCTGTTAAAACCCAGTGAAGAACTAACAAAGACTTTAGATTTATTTGCTCAGTTTTTTTGAATCATCTGACCGAGATATTTCTGTAAATAGGGAGAAAAGACTTCATATATTAAGGTCAGAGGTTGGCGATCATGCCAAAAAAGGTAATGACGACCCCAAAATGGCGCTTTTTGCTCAAATGCTGTTTCTAATTCGGGACAATGACCATAATAAATTCCGCGCACGTCTCGATATAGTTCTGTATGTAGATCAGCCAAACTTCGCCATACAGGTAAAGAACGATTCTGAAGATAATCATCAACATTACTACCATTCCACCAAGAGGCAGCATAAGCTAATCTTTGACCTGAAGCAGTCCTCAGCCATACCTGCCTTCTTAATCGGGGTTCAGTGATAAATTTAATTTCTGCTGGTGCGCTATCATCTGTTGTGCCAATTAAGGACATATCAATTACGTCTACTTCGGTTCTTTCTCCCGTAAGTAACTGCAACAAATGAGTTGGAGAACCATCACCTAGCAAGAGCATTTGCCAAGTTGGAGATAGCTGTTCGTGAGGTAGTCCTTCTTGTATGGCTTCTTTGTCTCCTGACCAAATAGGCTTGAGAGAGTGCCAGCTACGAGGGGTAGTGTAAAGATTTAATGGTTGAGTTGCAGTCACGTTTGGTTACAAAACTTTATTCTTATTAATAAAATCGTAACGCTCTTTGTGGAAAATTTCTTGCTTTTGATAAAATTTTTGAGGCGATCGCTCAATTTAAATATAAATTTATTGAGGATTTTTTTGGGCGTAAACTAACTTAATTCCCTGAAAAACTAAATGAGGCTCGACTGTAGCTTGAGCCGAAAGATCGGGAAACTGCTGATGCAATAAGCTTAAGAGTAATTCCCCATCTCCTCCTGTAAAAATGATTGGGCTATCAGGAAACTGCTTTAGCCAATCGAGAATGTAATTATATACGCCTGAAATCGCCGTATATAAAACTCCGCTAGCGATCGCCGTATCGGTATCTAATGCCCAGCGAGGCGGTAGACTATCAGGAAGCTCTACTTCAGGTAAGGCAGAAGTTTTGTGCTTGAGGGTAAGTAACTGCGATCGCAACCCAGGTAAAATTGCCCCACCAATTAGTTGTCCTTGTTGATTTGCGCCTGTAAAAGTCAAGGCTGTCCCCCCATCAATTACTAGACAGGCTCGATCATAAGTTGCGATCGCTCCCCAAACCGCTAAAGCGCGATCAACTCCTATAGTGGGATAAAGATTAGTTAACTTGATATCTGACAAATTAACTAGGTTTAATTGATGATAATTTTGCCAGCGTTCTGTTTGATGAGATACCACGGAAGCTAGATATATGGGCACGGGAACATCAAACAAACCTTGTTTAATTAAATTAGAGGAAAAAAATAGCTGTGGTAGTTGATCTGGTTTAATCGTGTTGGAAATGTGAGGACTATCCCAAGTATGCACTAGAGTATGATGCTTAAACCATCCCCAGTGTAGCCTAGAATTACCAGCAGCTAATGCCAACCAACTATACTCATTCACTTGAATTTTTAGATACTTTTTAATCTAGTTATATTGAAACAAAATTTTGCCAAAATTGTAGTTAATCAAAGATACTGATAATCGCTTTTTCAATTGAGCGCTCTACACCTCTTTGTAAAGTGTCAACCATTACCCTTTCAATTATCGAAGGGCGAGGCTGTGTTGAAGTTTGTGTCTGTGTTTGTTGATTTACTAACGTTTCACCCTTAAAGGTATAACTGAGATCGGTACTGACATGATCTTCACTTTTAACCTTATTTTGCTTACTTCCTGTATAAAACTCTTGTCCTTTAATTAATTCAATCTGAATTGTTCCACCAGCTTCAGAAATCATGCCTGCATGAACCCCCGTGCTACAAATTCCCGAATCTAAAGTATAGAAATTAGTTCCCCATATGGAAGCATGAATTAAATCTTCAGTGGCGGCTTGACAGTAAAAATCATAAGTTTTGCCAATATTTTCAATTTTGTTAATCCCCATACTGCTTAATTTGCTATTCCAGCCTATTTCTGGCACTTTTTCTTCAGCACTTTGAGCATGAATGGGTTGCCAAGAGCTTGTACTAGTTGCGATCGCTAAACTAGCAACGATCAATTTTATTGGTGAACTAGCTTTAATAGTTTTCATAGTTTTGATGATTAAAGTAAGGGTGATTCAAACACAGCATTTTTATAATTTTGTCTAAAGCTTGTTGATATCTTTATCTAACCCTGGGAACTTTATTTGTTCAGTGACTATTCGCACGACTCAAGCTGGTTTACGATCACAACTATTTCATCAATTGCTTGGCGAATCTCTTTATTTTCTAGTTCAGAATTATTGACTAAAATACTTAAAATTAGAGTCGAGTTGGACTGAGTTTGTAGATATCCTGATAATCCTCCTACACCTGTTAAGGTTCCTGTTTTAGCCCAAAGACGATTTTCGATGGGAGTATCAATAAAACGATTTTTTAAAGTACCTTTAATTCCTGCAATAGCTAAGGATTGACGATAAGTTTGAGCTATTTTATTAGTTTTTAATTGAGACATTAAGCGCAAGATTTCAACCAATGTTTGAGGAGTCACTAGGTTTTGACGAGATAAACCAGAAGCATCAACTAGAACATATTCGTTTGGTTTAATGCCGATCTGTTTAAGACTTTGGTTAATGGCATCAATTGGTGTTGCTACTTGTAATTCTTGAGCTAGTATTTTACCTAATACTTCTGCATAGAGGTTATTACTCTCCTGATTAATTTCGGCTAATATTTTTTGTAGTGGTGGAGCATAAATTGCCGTTAATTCTGTATCTAATAAATCTTGATTTTCTCGCTCAACTTGTTGTTCAATTACAGTACCTCTACTCACATTAATACCACCCTGGGCGAGATGAAAACGTAGCGATTCTAAAAAATATTGAGCAGGATCTACTACTGCTAAATCCCAAACATCAGGAGGTTGATTAACCGCCAATTCTCCACGAAGTTTTAACAGAGGTTGACCCAGATCTCCATCAATCTCCACCGCATATTCAAGATCTGCTTTTCCTGTAGTCGCTTGGTTAATTACCCGCCATTGATTAGCGGCGATCGCATCATCCCAAAAGAATTTGACAGGTTGCCCAATCTGCTGAGGTAACAAAGTTAAAGTAACAGTGTTCTGATTAAGAATAGTGCTGTTAACTGCCGTGGCAAAATAACTATGAACATCTGCCCATTCCCAGGTTGGGTTAATTGTCGGTGGCGCAAAATAACTATCATCAATAATTAAGTTTTTAATTTGTTTAACTCCCTTGACCTGCAACTGATGTACTATATTTTTTAGGCTTTGAGTCGATATAGTGGGATCTCCTTGTCCTTTAACACGCAGAACGCTTAAAACTGGCCGATTTCCCTGGCTATAAATTGGTGTCTTAAGCCGATAATCTGCACCCAATTCTAGTAACCCCGCAGCAGAGACTAGTAGCTTTAGCGTTGAAGCAGGATTAAAAAACTTATCCCCATCAAGACTATATAAAGATTTCCCCGTAAGAGTTTGAACTTCAATTCCCCAACGCGATCGCGACAACTTAGGACGATTAATAACCTGTTCAATAGCTGGAGATAAATCTTGAGTACAAAACCGTTTCGGTTTCTTGTCTAAGTTTTGTAGAGTTGGTTTTGGCTTTCCTTCCGTACCCCAAGTTGCCGTAATCAAAAGAGAATTTCCCGAGAGCAAACACAATAGACCAGCCAGCTTGAACCAACTAAAAACTAATTTCATCTAGTCAAGAAAAATTTAAATGATGTCGTTAAATATTAAATGCAACAGATAATATTTGAAAAATTAACAGAATTTGTTTTAGATATTGAGGCTATAAAAGCTTAGGGCTTATTAGGGCTGAAGGCTCAAAGCCAATATAGTGACAAGAGATTTCTAATGCTAGATAATATTTGTTCAAGATCATGGAGGCTTAATCAGTCAACGGTACTTTGACTCTGATTCGTCCACACTACTAACATTCCTATGTCATCTCCTTCTTTAGAAAACCCTATCCGCGCCTCTGTCTTAGATTCACCCCAGCTAGATTTATCAGTAGTTGTGCCGATTTATAACGAAGCCGAAAGTATCGAAGCTTTAGTACAGGCGATCGCTAATGCTGTAGCCACAACCAATTTGCATTACGAAATCATCTGTGTTGATGACGGTTCAAAAGATGGTTCGACCGATGTCTTGACCGAACTTGCTCAAAGAAGAACAGATCTCAAAGCAGTAATCCTACGACGTAACTATGGGCAAACTCCAGCAATGGCAGCAGGATTTGAATTGGCTACAGGAAAAGTAATCGTGACTTTAGATGGCGACTTGCAAAACGATCCTGCGGATATTCCGCTGCTGTTGGGCAAACTGGAAGAAGGCTACGATCTAGTGAGTGGGTGGCGGATCAAAAGACAGGATGCAGCCTTGACTAGACTATTGCCCTCAAAAATTGCCAATATCATGATCGCCAAGGTGACAGGGGTAAAACTACACGACTATGGTTGTTCCCTCAAGGCCTACCGCGCTGAACTAATTGCCGACATGAACCTCTATGGTGAATTGCACCGTTTTTTACCAGCTTTAGCCTATATCGAAGGTGCGCGCATTGGCGAAGTACCAGTACGTCACCATGCCAGACGATTTGGTCAAAGTAAATATGGCTTAGGTAGAACGATTCGAGTCGTGATGGACTTATTAACTGTCTACTTCATGAAGAAATTTCTGACTCGTCCGATGCATGTTTTTGGTTTAGGTGGGGTGATTGCTTTATTAACGGGGATAGCCATGGGAACATATCTCACGATTGTCAAACTATTCTTCAATCAAAATATCGGCGATCGCCCTTTACTGATTTTGGCAGTTTTACTGATCATTACGGGAGTCAATTTATTTTGCTTTGGTTTAGTAACCGAACTTTTAATGCGTACCTACCATGAATCCCAAAGAAGACCAATTTATCGGATCAGAGATATTGTGGGTAAAAAGTAGACTTGGTTTGGTATTAAAGATCGCATTTTTGAGAGAACAAAGTGCATTTGGAGAGATCGAGGTTAAGATGGTACGACCCAAACATAAAGTATGATATCTAGAATAATTCTGGATAACTTCCCATACAGGGGAATTAGCTGAGAGCTTACTTGTCAGTGTTTAGAGTTTAGGTGGAATAAAATTGGTGGTGAAGTTTCCAAGATTCTATTTTTCTACTTTTCTCAGGAATCAGCTTCGCCTTTAACCACAGCAAAAAATCATTTAGTTTGGGTAAAATGTTGAATATTTGATCGAGAGCAGGAGAATAGACCATCAGCGTTCCAATTGGTTTTTTTTTAACAGAGGAACATGTCAGGAAGGCTATTGAACTTCTGACTTGTCAAATTCAATCTAACTCACGCAGTCATCGCAGCTTAGATTTAGAAATTCTTAGAAGGGAGAATGCTCTTGCTATAATTGTTTTAGAGCAGTTTTACACCAATTACGTTTGCAACGACCTCTGTTTTAACTATCCGGGCTTATTCCGTGCTATTCCTTATTCTGTTCCTAAAGGTGACGGTGGAGTACGTCAGTTTCATTTTCTTGAAATTTCCCTCTGGATACTGTATTACGCTTTGGGATTTTATTTTCTTGATTTAACGCAAGCAATGCGAATTGAATTGAATGCGATTCAAGAACGTGCATCAATTTATACCTATTATGGCGCAAATATTCGTTTAGAAAATCCAAAGGGAAGCCAGATCAATTATCAGGAAGATTATCAAGAATTTACAAGGAATATACGCAGAGCAGTACGTCGCCAAGTGCAGAATCATAAAGTTGCTGTTTTGCACCTAGATATTCAAGATTTTTTCCGTTCGATTGATCATTCTCGTCTCATGCAAGTTTTAGCAGATCAAGCTTTGCCAGCATCACGACTTCGCCTTCGTTATGACGAGCATACGCAGTTGACAATCCGAGAAATCTTATTTTTAATAATGCGGCGTTCAGAAGGTTTGCCTATATCTCAACAGAATATTGTCTCCAATCTTTTGAGCCATCTCTTTCTTTACCCGCTTGACTGTTGTGTACGTGAGATTCAGATGGAGAGTAATACATCCCTTACTTTTCATCGCTATGTTGATGATATGTTTCTCACTGTGCAATTCCCTAATGTAGAAATTAATGAGAATATTGGAACAAAAATGCTTGATATTTCGACTCGAATTGGTGAACATTTGTCAAGTAATCTTGGATTAACCCTAAATCCGCTTAAAACCAGATTAGATATTCTTACCTCAGAGGATGAGGTTGACGAATTGATTGAACGTAGTCGTCTTGTAAGTTTCTACCGTCCTTTACCAGAGGAAGGAGGAGAGCCGCCGCAAGAAACCTTAAATCGCGCAATTTTAGTTTTAAGCACGTTGAGAGAGCAGTTTAGACAGCGAGGATATATAGATAGAATTGCAACTAATGATGATTTAGCTCTTAAACAGTGTTTTCAAAAAGCTGTTGTTCATTACACGCGCAGCGAGCAGGCTCAACAGCAACTTGAAGCAGTTTTCCAGGATTGGCATCCTGCTCTAATGTCAAAGAGCATAAAGGTTTTAGTTTTCTTAATATCTCGTGTACCAACTGCACTAAATACTCTCTTTGCCTATGTTTGCGAGGGTTTGAGAAACCCACAACTATCCTTAACTATTGTTCATTTAGCTGAGTATTTAATGCTTATCGAGGAATACAACGGAGAGTTCAATAATGAAGTAAGCCATCTTCTTAAAACATCTTCTAATCCATATACTCATTTGCTTGGTCGTCTTGTAAACCCACTTTCTCCTTCCAGTAATCGCTATATCAATATAGAAGATAGCTGCCTACAGGCACACAGAAGTATTATGCAACAAGTTCGCCGTACAATTATTGCGGAAAGACGTGGAGTACACGGTTTAGCTTATAACCATTTATTGAATGTTTTACAAGAATGGTGCTTTTGTAATCAGCAGTCAAGTGTAACCCGAAATCATTATGATCGAAATCATGTAGTAAATTGGCTTGAGTCCATTGCAGGTCATTCTGAAATTATGTTTGTAATAACAATATTTGATCGACGAAACCGTAATACAATTTCACATCCTGGAGATGAGAGTATTGAGATTGCTCCAGTTAATCAAACTGAATATGAAGAACATTTAGCAAAGCTGAATCATCTTTTACCCAATTTTTGGAGGCGGCTGCCTAATTGTTAGGTGAAGCATCATAACAACGGTACAAAAGTAAAGATAACGTTTCCATATAAACATCAACCATGAAAGCATTTGTCATTGAACATTTTGGCGCACCAGATAGTTTCCATCTGACAGATTTACCCAAGCCTGAATTATTACCTAATCATGTGCTGATAAAAGTTGCAGCAACTAGTGTTAACCCAGTAGACACTAAAATACGTCGGGGTTTGATACCGAATATTACTCCAGATTTTCCTGCCGTTTTGCATGGGGATGTAGCGGGAGTCGTTGAAGCAGTAGGAAGTAAAGTCAATGCTTTTAAAGTAGGCGATGAAGTATATGGCTGTGCGGGTGGTGTCAAAGGAACAGGCGGTGCTTTAGCAGAATATATGCTGGCGGATAGCAATTTAATTGCTCATAAGCCCAAATCTTTAACCATGACGCAAGCAGCAGCACTACCTTTAGTATCAATTACCGCTTGGGAAGGATTAATCGATCGCGCCCAAGTACAATCTGGTCAAAAAGTTTTAGTTTATGGCGGTACTGGAGGAGTCGGTCATCTGGGAATACAGTTAGCAAAATGGGCTGGCGCAGAAGTGTATGCTACCGTTTCTAGTGAGAAAAAAGCGGCGATCGCTCTTACCCTAGGCGCAGATGTCGCCATTAACTATACTGATACTACTACAGAGGAATTTGTCGCCCAATATACTGATGGTCAGGGCTTCGATCTTGTTTTCGACACCGTGGGTAACGATAATCTACAAAATGCTTTCCAAGCAATAAAGCTAAATGGCACAGTGATATCGACAGTTTCGACCTCCCAACAAGATTTGAGCCTGATGCACGCTAAAGGACTAACTTTACATTTGGTTTATATGCTTCTACCAATGTTGTCGGGCATTAACCGTGCCTATCACGGCAAGATTCTAGTCAAACTAGCTGAGTTAGTTGATCGAGGACAAATACGTCCGCTTTTAGACGATCAAACTTTTACCTTTTCTGAAGTTGCTGCTGCTCATGCTCATCTAGAATCAGGACAGGCGATCGGCAAAATTGTTTTGAATCAATCTTTTTGAAAAATTATTTCTAATATTACCAAATCTTAGCCAAATCCAGCACAAAACCCGATAAAATTGGCTCTCCACTGATAGTTTGAGGATTATCCAAACTGTTTACCTCACTGTTGGGTGTATAAATATGAACTTGACGAGTAGTGCGATCGATTAACCAGCCAAGGGATACACCATTATCAATGTATTCTTGCATTTTATCTTGAAGCATTTTCAAATTATCGCTAGGAGATCTTAGTTCCACTACAAAGTCTGGACAAATAGGAGCAAACTTAGTTTTTTGTTGAGCAGACAAGCTATTCCATTTGGTCAACTTAATCCAGCTAGCATCAGGCGATCTAGTCGATCCATTAGGTAAGGTAAATCCCGCAGAAGAATCAAAACCAATTCCACTACCATCTCGATCTGTCCAGTTAGCTAGTTGTTGAATTAATTTGAAATTGCGATTTCCTGTTTCCGAACCCGCTGGGGACATGATCATTAGTTCTCCTGTAGCAGTACGTTCAATACGAAGATGAGAATTAAGTTGACAAAAATCAAAAAAACTATCTGCGCTCATTTCCCATACAGGAGAAATCTGTAATACTATAGTCATTTTAATTAATTTCCCTATGGTTACTTTGTATTAATGATGATGGTGAATTTTACTTGTTACTTGTTACTTGTTACTTCGTTATAAGATCCACTGGTTGCTATTTGAAATGACTATAGGTGATCATTGCTGTCGGATATCTTGGATAAAGTCATAGCAAAATAATGAAATACCTATTGTTGATTATAGTTATAGAGAGAGCGATAAATTGCGCTTAGGCTTCCCCAAAGGCTCGCCTACGCTTTGCGATCGCCATGGGTATTTGAGTAATTATTGCTGCTGAGATTTGCTTCTCTGCTAACTAAATAATTTGTAGTGTAATTACCACTCGAACTAAGAATCTATCTGAAAGCGAACCTTGGTATCATCTATAAAACTGTTCAAAGTAGCTTCACCTCTCTTATACAATGTTTAATTGGTTTCGCCGTAACGAACAAGCACAGCAACCGCCTGAAACAAAACCTGCTGAAACTCAACCTGAAGTAACTACAGACGCTAAAGAGTCATCAGCAGATGTAGCCGAACCAGATTATCTTGCTTTTGCTAAGGCTGCCTATAAAAATATTCAGGAACGTAAAGGGGAAGCCCAACAAACAGTTGAACAGGCAAAAGAACCTAGAACAGAAGATATAGAAGAAGAATCCGAATCTGCTAATGAAGTAGAGATAGTAGAACCTGATATCAATGAGCCAGATGTAGCAGAATCCGTACCAGAATCTACAGAAGCTCTAGAGGAAGAAATTGAGGGTGCAGAGGAAGTTACAGCGGAAACTACCGCCGAAAATGAAATTGAAAATCAAACTGAGTCACCAACTCCTCAAGCAGCAGCTAACGTTCCTGCCTGGATGCAAAAGTCCCAGGGATTAGCCAAGCTGAAAGAGACAGCTATTGAAACCCCTGTCGAAGAAGTTCCAGTATCAGAAACAGAATTAGACGAAGATTTTATTTGGTCATCCCAAGTCCTCGCTAAAAGCGGTCGAACTGCTGAAAATATTTCAGAAGAAGAAATTAACTGGCTGACGAAACTGCGTCAGGGACTTGGAAAAACTCGTATTGGCTTAGTCAATCAACTCAAGGCAATTGTCGGCAAAGGCCCTTTAAATGATGATGCGGTCATGTCGATTGAGAGTCTTTTATTACAGGCGGATGTTGGGATTGAAGCTACTGATTACATTATTGAAACCCTGCAACGCAAATTAAAAGAAGAAGTTTTGCCTCCAGATCAGGCGATCGCCTATCTTAAAACTATTTTGCAAGATATTTTAGACAAACCTCTGCAAAATCGACCAAATAGCGACTTTGTACCTGAAAAAGATGAGTTTAATATCTGGCTGTTGACAGGGGTAAATGGCGCAGGTAAAACCACGACCATCGGTAAACTAGCAAACTTGGGTCAAAAGTCTGGCTATAGCTGTTTAATTGCTGCTGCGGATACTTTTAGGGCTGCTGCGGTACAGCAGGTTAAGGTTTGGGGCGAACGGACGAATACTCCGGTAATTGCTAACCCAGGACAAAATACCGACCCTGCTTCCGTGGTCTTTGATGCGATCGCTGCTGCCCAGGCAAAAGATATTGAGTTACTTTTAGTTGATACCGCAGGAAGACTGCAAAATAAACAAAATCTCATGACGGAATTAGCAAAAATCCGTCGAATTATTGATAAGAAAGCCCCCAACGCTAAAGTAGAATCTTTATTAGTTATAGATGCCACTTTGGGACAAAATGGTTTGCGCCAAGCCCAAGTATTCTCTGAAGCAGCAAATCTTAGTGGTGTTGTTTTAACTAAACTCGATGGTAGTGCTAGAGGTGGTGTGGCTCTAGCGATAACACAGCAATTAAATTTACCAATTCGTTTTATTGGTGCAGGAGAAGGAATTGAGGATTTGCGACCATTTTCTAGCTATGAATTTGTCGAAGCTTTACTTAATGGTTAAACAAATTACATAATTCTTAAGTTGTCTGTTTTGCTCAACTTAGGTGTTTTTACGATAAGTTTATGGGCGCACTAGCTATTTAGAGTTATCATAAATCAACCTATATTTTGAAATCAATTTATTTGAGATAGTGGTCATTAGATAATATAAAAGTTACTCTCATAATTATCTAATTGAATATTTTAGTATTACTGTATTCAAAACCTATTTTTGACTAATGAACTAAAAAATGTCTAAATTTGTAGAGGCAATGACTGTCGCATCTTCTCATAGCCATCCCTCTCAAGAAAACAATAGTGTTGGTGAGTCTGCCGTACAAAATTCCAACGCCATTGTGGCGCTAAAAGAATTAGTAGCTAATCTCCAAAGGGAACAAAATAAAATTCAAGACCTGTTAAGCTCTTTGGGATTTGCCCTGCGTAGTTTTAGCAACCTCAATCAATTTTTGGAATTAACTCCCCTCATGGCAGCCAGAGTTACTGATTCCATTGGTGGGGCATTGATTTTATATAAAGACAGTAAAGTACATTTAGAGCAAATTCACTGCCAAGATCATCATGTTGGTTTAGAAGTTAGTGAAGTATTTAAACGAGTAAATTATCAAATTAATCATCAGCAAACGGCTAATACTTCTGCTCAACTATCGGAAATTATCGATCAAAAAATGCGCCAAGAATTAGAACCGAAAGTGCATTTTTTTGGTACACCAATTTTAGTTAAGAATATTGAACAAGGTCGTCTCTATGTCTTTAGCACTGAGGCTGACTATACTTGGAGTCCTACTCGGAGAAAACTAACTCAGCTAGTAGCAGATCAGACTGCCGTAGCGATCGCCAATCATGAGTTGACGGTGGAGTTACGTTCTAAGGAAAGACAAGACCGTGAACTAGAAATTGCCTCGGAAATTCAGTTGCGCTTACTGCCAAGTAAATGCCCCCAAATTAAGGGGCTAACCATTGCTGCCAAATGTGAAACTGCCAGTCGCGTGGGGGGAGATTATTATGATTTTATTCCCACTAACTACGATCGCCTCAAAAATAGTGAGCCTGAAATTGGTTCAGACGTACCCTGGAGCATTGTGATTGGGGATGTTATGGGTAAAGGTGTTCCCGCTGGTTTGATTATGACCATGACGAGGGGAATGCTGCGGGCTGAGGTGCTTAATCGTCATTCTCCTGCGCAAATTATGCGTCATCTCAATCGTGTCATGTACGCTGACTTAGAAAACTCACACCGCTTCGTGAGTATGTTCTATTCGGAATATGACCCCCTAAGACAAACTCTTTCTTTTACCAATGCTGCTCATAATCCTCCTTTGCTGTGGCGCAAAGCTACTAACACTCTAGAAAAACTCGATAGTTGGGGGATGTTAATTGGTCTGGATATGGAATCAGAGTATGAGGATGCTACGGTACAGCTTGCTCCTGGAGATACCATCATTTATTATACGGACGGGTTTACCGATGCTGCCAATGAAAACGGCGATCGCTTTGATGAAGAAAATCTTTGTCTCTGTTTTAAATGGGCTTGTCAGCATCTCGATACATCTGCCGAAATTCTCGACCATGTTTTTGGTCAAGTGAAGCAGTTTAGTGGTGCTAGTAAAAGTCATGGTGATGATATGACTTCGATCGTTATGCAAATCCAAGCAATTGATTAATAGCTGAATAAGTTACTTATACTGGCGGTTTAAGCAATCTGAGATTAGATTAGGTGCGAATCCTACACTATGGAAAATTTTAAGCTGATGGAAATCTTATTCAATAATCAGTTAATTCAGATGATATTTGACCTGGATCACAATTACCTACTATCTGTTGCTAATCTTTTGGCTCAAAATATTGAAGATCCTGATGTTTTAGGTCAAATCCAAGATGCTTGGTACAACTTTATTGATTCAGGTCAAGTTTGGGCATTATTAATTGGCTCATTTTTTGGCTATACCTTCAAAGGTTTTACTGGCTAAAGTTAATTATTATTTTGGCAGGTGCAGAGGAAACAATAGCTAATGACTTAGAATAATTGAGTCGTAATAATTGATGATTTGATATTGTGAGCAAGCAAAAAACCTGGAGCGATCGCTTTGAATCGGCTCTGCATCCTGCGATCGCTATTTTTAATGCCAGTATTGGTTTTGATCTTGAATTAATTGAATACGATTTAACTGGTTCGATTGCCCATGCCAAAATGCTTGCTAAAACTAAAATTATTACCGATCAAGAAGCCCAGCAACTTGTCTTGGGTTTAGAACAAATTCGGCAGGAGTATCAAGCAGGAAACTTTAATCCTGGAGTAGAAGCTGAAGACGTTCATTTTGCTGTCGAGAAAAGATTAATTGCCATTATTGGGGATGCAGGTAAAAAACTGCATACGGCGCGATCGCGAAACGATCAGGTGGGAACTGACATCAGGCTATATCTCAGAGCCGAAATCAGAGAAATTCAGCAGTATTTACGACGGTTTCAAGCAGCATTACTCAATCACAGTGAGCAGCACGTGGAAACCTTAATTCCTGGCTATACTCACCTCCAAAGAGCGCAACCAATCAGTTTAGCTCATCATCTTTTAGCATATTTCCAGATGACCCAACGCGACTGGGAAAGATTAGAAGATGTTTTCAAGCGGACGAATATTTCTCCTCTAGGCTGTGGTGCTTTAGCGGGAACGACCTTTCCCATTGATCGACATTATACGGCTGAATTACTAGGCTTTGAGCGGATTTACGAAAATAGTTTAGATGGAGTTAGCGATCGCGATTTTGCGATCGAATTTCTCTGTGCTGCCAGTTTAATCATGGTGCATTTGAGTCGCCTTAGTGAAGAGATGATTCTTTGGGCATCCCAAGAGTTTAGTTTTATTGCCCTGAAAGATACCTGTGCCACAGGTTCAAGCATTATGCCCCAGAAAAAGAATCCTGATATTCCTGAACTAGTACGGGGGAAAACAGGTCGTGTATTTGGTCATCTTCAGGCTTTATTAGTTATCATGAAAGGCTTACCTTTGGCGTACAATAAAGACCTCCAGGAAGATAAAGAAGGAGTTTTTGATGGAGTTAAAACTGTTAAAGCCTGTCTCGAAGCGATGACTATTTTGCTCAATGAAGGGATTGAATTCAAAACCCCTAGACTGGCAGCAGCAGTTGCGGAAGACTTTTCTAACGCCACTGACGTTGCCGATTATTTAGCATCTAAAGACGTTCCCTTTCGGGAGGCTTATAATTTGGTAGGTAAGGTAGTAAAAACCAGTATCGCTGCGGGAAAACTGCTCAAAGATCTAAGTTTAGAAGAATGGCAACAACTGCATCCCGCCTTTGAAGCCGATATCTATGAAGCGATCGCTCCAAAACAGGTAGTTTCGGCTCGTAATAGTTATGGGGGAACGGGGTTAGTTCAAGTAAAGCAAGCAATCGACCGAGCAAAGTCTTTATTAAATGATCAGATTAAATAACTAGATTCTTGGCTTTGAGAGTTGAAATTAAACATTACATACATACTTAATATCTTTTCCTATGGGTCGTTCTTGGCGATTTATTTCTACAGTACTTGGTATTATCTTTCGTCATCCTGTTACGGGGACAACAATTATTCCTGTTTTGCCTGATGGTCGTATTGTCATGATTCAGCGTAGGGATTCAGGTCAGTGGGGTTTGCCTGGGGGAATGGTTGATTGGGGAGAAGATATACCCCATGCTGCCAGCAGAGAATTAAGAGAAGAAACGGGGTTGAACCTGATCAAAATTAAAAGTTTACGGGGTATATATTCCGATCCTCAGCGGGATCCTCGTTTACATTCAATCTCAATTTTGTTAGAGGTGTTAGCCGAGGGAGAATTAGAAGCTGAAGATAAGTTAGAAGTATTGCAGGTGAAAGCTTTTACCAGGGATGAGTTGCCTTTGGGGGATCTCTGCCACGACCATGATCGACAGTTACAAGACTACCTTAATGATCGAGTTGCGATCGCCTAATATTTAGCAAATTAACCAGCAATGAAATCACTGTAAGGGCGAAGGGCTGTTCGCCCTTACCTCAGTTTCCAAATAGTTTAAAAGCCAATTAGCAGCGGTGGCGCGACGAGTTTGCCTGGGACCAAATTCGCCCAATTTATAGCCTTTAAATCCTAGTTTGTCTTTAAGTAACTGCTTATTCTCTTTGGGAATGGAGCGAGTTAGTTTTACTGTTGGGGGACGGTTGGCAATAAAGTCTGGCGGTTCTGGGTATTGTTCCCCCCAATCGTCTACAACTTCTGTCAGATCCCAAGTTTGATTAACTTCATCGTAGCGATAGCCGAGATAATGCCAGACTAGCTGATTAACGACTGTATCGGCGATTTCTTCGTTGAGAATAGACCAGATTATCTCGGTATTTAATGGAGGTAAGTTAGACATAGATTAAAGATATTTATTTAGGGAATCGATGTTTAATGATTAAGCCTGCTCGATCGCAAATCTTGCTAGTGGTCGTAATTGGCATTATTGGGGTTTCTCTGGCTGCAATCTGGGTTCGTTTGGCGGCTGATGCCGTCACCATTAATAACAAGCTGGGTTTTAGTCTGTTTTTAGCAGCCTCACGGATGATCTTGGCTGCGATCATTCTCTTACCTAGCTGGAAGAATCTACAGTTAGACCACAATAAGTCTCATGCTTATTATTATGCGATCGCCGCAGGGTTATGTTTAGCAATTCATTTTGCGACCTGGATTACCTCTCTAGCTTATACTTCCATCACTGCTTCTACAGTGCTAGTGACCACCAATCCGATTTGGGTAGGATTGTTTTCTTGGTGGTGGTATGGAGAACAGTTGAGTCCACAAGGCATAATTGGCATTGCCATTGCCTTATGTGGTGGGATGATCATGGCGATCGCTGATAGCGGCCAAGGAGGAGGGTATAGTAATCCAATTTTAGGCGACATACTGGCTTTAATCGGTGCCGTAATGTCTAGTTTATATATTATCTTTGGTTCTCAGGCGCAGCGCAGGGGTTTAGATACGGGTAATTATATTGCGATCGCCTATTCCACGGCTGCATTCTGTTTGTTGCCCCTGCCGTTTTTATTTGGTGTTAGTTACTTCGGTTATGAGGGCAAAGTTTATTTATATATATGCTTAATGGCGGTAATGTCGCAAGTTATCGGTCATACCAGTCTCAATTGGTCAGTGCGTTGGGTTTCGCCGACGGTCATTAGTTTGAGTTTATTATTTGAGCCAGTGATAGCTAGTTTGGCTGGAGCGATCGTCTTTAGAGAAGTTCCCTCAATTAATCTCTTGCTAGGAGGTTTAATAATTTTATGGGGAATAGGAGTATTTATCAAACCATCAGCCTAGAGAATGAACATAGGGGCTAACGTAGGGGCGTTTCGCGAAACGCCCCTACTACTGATTTTTTTAGACTAATCCTAATAAACTCGCCATTAATGCTTGCTGGGCGTGCATTCTATTCTCTGCTTGATCCCAAACGCGAGAGCGATCGCTTTCTATGGCTTCAGCGGTAATTTCTTCTCCTCGGTGAGCAGGTAAACAGTGCAAGATAATTGCATTAGTATCGGCATGTGACAAAAGCTGAGAATTAACTTGGTAGGGTTGAAAGACAGGGATTCTTTGGTCGGCCAGCTCTTCTTGCCCCATACTTGCCCAAACATCGGTATAGACCACCTGAGCATTTTCCACAGCGGCGATCGCATCTTGGGTAACGACGATTTCTGACTTACCCTCAGCAATTGCTTGAGCCTGTTTGACAATTTCTGGGTCGGGTTCATATCCTTTGGGAGCAGCAATTCTCACATTTAAACCAGTCAATGCTCCACCCAACAACAAAGAGTGGGCCATATTATTGCCGTCCCCTAAATAAGTTAGAGTCTTGCCCTCCAGCGAGCCAAAACATTCCTCAACCGTCATTAAGTCCGCCAAAATCTGACAGGGATGTTCTAAATCTGTAAGGGCATTAATTACAGGAATTTGAGCATAGTTGGCAAAAGTTTCCAAGTCAGCTTGAGCAAAGGTACGGATTGCCAAAATATCAAGGTAGCGGTCTAAAACCCTAGCAGTATCTTTGATTGGTTCACCACGACCAACTTGAGTCACACTCGGATTAAGATCGATTACCTGTCCTCCCAGCTGATACATTGCCACGCTAAAAGAAACTCTGGTACGAGTTGAGGCTTTATAAAACAGCAAACCCAGAACTTTATTGCATTTAAGCTCTAATTCATGGCTTTTGAGCTGACGAGCAAGTTTTAATATGCCCATAATTTCTGCTGTACTCAAATCGGCAGTGCCAAGTAAGTCTCTTCCTGTAAGCTGTTTCATGTTGCTAAATATTTAGATAATGAGTGGAGACATCAGATGAGAAGAGTTAATTCTAAAGCCAAAGGTAGACTACAATCAATGCTCGATCGCCAATTGATGAGATTAAATTAGGCTGAGAAGAAATGTTACAACTGGAATAGTTTCATTGCTTTGCTCGCAAATTCCATGACGAACCCGATAGCTTTTGACCGTAGTAAATTTTGCTCTTGTCTAGCTGTGGGAATGTTGCAGCTTGGATGTTGTATCGGGTTAGAAGCATATTTAGGGAAGAAGGCTGTTGCCGCAGAAGAAATAATTTTAAATTATGGAGTGCTAGAGTTTGCGGTTTCGGTTGATTCGCTGGAAACCTATGCTAAGACTGGAAAAATTAGTAGTGAATTAAAAAGCTATACGGATTTTCTGACCCCCGAACAGTTAGCGCAGTTTAAGGTTGGTCTAACTAGTAGTGCTGATTTTAGTCATTTAGCGATCGCTCAATTTCTCTATTCATATCAGGGAGAGAAGATCTTAGAGCGTATGTCACGAGTTTTTAAAACTCAGGGTCGTCAACCAGGTTTTTATGCGATTCGTTCAGCATTAATTTTGGCAGCAGCAGACCAAGATGAAGGCTTAACTCCTCTCAATGTACTCAAAAAGTTTCCCACTGATGCCCTAAGAGTCGATTCTCGCCAAGGATTTGAAATTTTCAAAGATTTGAGTAAAGTAGTTCAAAATAATGCTCTGTCTGTAGCAGCGGTAGAACAACAAGTAATTACAGAAAGCCAAGATGTTACAAGTTTTGCACCTCAAGAAAGAAATCTCAACTTATTAAATTCTGGAGCCTATCCCTATCGCCAGCAGAAGTTAACCATACGCGATCGCCGTCGAGATCGCACTTTCCCCGTAGATTTATACTTACCCCAGGTCAAAGAACGGCGGAAATTACCTTTAATCGTCATTTCCCACGGTTTAGGCGGCGACTTAACTACTTTCGCCTATCTGGCGCAACATCTCGCTTCTCACGGTTTCGCCGTGGCAGTACCAGAACATCCAGGCAGCAGTGCCAAGCAAATTGAAGGCTTGTTAAATGGCTTAGAAAGCGATGTAACTCCTCCAGAAGAACTAATTAATCGTCCCTTAGATATCAAATTTTTACTCGACCGACTTGAGGCTAGTTTTGGTCATAAAATTGATGTTGATAACGTCGGTGTGATCGGTCAATCCTTCGGTGGTTATACTGCCTTGGCATTAGCAGGAGCAGAAATCAACTGGAACTCCCTCAATCGTGATTGCCCTAACCTAGATAACTCTTGGAATTTATCTTGGCTTATTCAATGCCTAGCACTACAAATTCCTTTAGTTGCTACCCAAACAGAACTCAAGGATGAGAGGATTAAAGCAGCGATCGCCATTAATCCCTTAGTTAGTTCTATTTTTGGCGAAGAAAGCTTGAGCAAAATTGATCTTCCCGTCATGTTCATCTCAGGTAGTTCAGACCCGATCACTCCTGCCTTATCTGAGCAAATTATTCCTTTTACTTGGTTAACCACCCCTAAAAAATATTTGGTGCTGCTCAAAGGCGGTACTCATTTTTCCACTTTAAATGAATCAGCAGGGAGTATTCCTGTTCCCGAAAAAGCGATCGGACCTAGTCCCAAAATTGCTCATGATTATGTCAGACAGCTTGGATTAGCTTTTTTTGGCAAATATCTTACCGAAAAAGAAGCCTATGAAAATTATCTTAACGCCGAATATGGTGCAGTTATGAGCAGGCAAAAATTTCCTCTCAGATTAATCAAATCTCTAAACCCCGATATTTTAAAACTAAAATCTCAAGAACAGAAATAATTACTGCTCACTGCTCACTGCTAAAGGACTCCTGCGTTGCCCAAACCCAAAATAATTCCAGCTCCTAATATGTGACCTAAACTTGTGGTTGCCAGCAATTCGGGTAGACCAAATTTATCCCACACTTCAGGTTTAGGTACTGGTAAACTTGGTCCTTGTCCAGAATTTTGAATCGCGTAGCGACCAATAGCTATACAAAATAAGTTTGACATAATCATTACTAAAGCCACCGAAGGATTCCAGTCAATAGTGGAAGGAGTAGATTGAACTGCCAAAATAAAGTTAGTCATAATAAATTTAGTTTCCCTTGCTAATCAAATATTTTTATTTCTATCGACTGTGTTTTGTTTATAGGAATTATAAAAATCTCTCTGTACAAAACGGTGTTTCTTTTAAATAATTAACAGTAAGGCAAACTTTTACAACCAAATCCTTTAATTAGCCAACTATTGAACCAATGCGAGTTAAAATATGCGGAATTACCCAGATTGAGCAGGGTCAGGCAATTGTTAAACTGGGAGCAGACAGTATTGGTTTTATCTGTGTTACCCAATCTCCTCGATACATCACTCCCGATCGCTTAAGAGCGATCGCCGACGCGCTACCCAAGGCAACAATCAAGGTGGGGGTCTTTGCCAATCACGATTTAAGAGAAATTTGTTCGGTTCTCCACCAGGCTCATTTGTCGGCGATTCAGCTACACGGTGCAGAATCTCCAGAATTTTGTCGACAACTACGTCAAGAAATTGCACCAGAAATTGAATTAATTAAAGCCTTGCGGATTAAGTCGGCGGAATCTTTAGCCCAAACCTCAGCTTATCTAGATTGTGTAGATACTTTATTGCTAGATGCCTATCATCCTCAGATGTTGGGCGGAACAGGTCACACTATTAACTGGCAAGATCTGGCTCAGTTTAAACCAGCTATTCCTTGGCTGCTGGCAGGGGGATTAACTCCAAATAACATAGGCGAGGCTTTATCTCGTTTACAGCCTAATGGAATTGATCTTTCTAGTGGTGTAGAGCGATCGCCAGGAGATAAACATTTGGGTCAAGTGGCTCAATTATTTGCAGCAATCAACGGCAATTAATAATTAATTTTGATTTGTTAATTATGAGTCGTGGGATAATTACAGCCTTGCTAAAGTAATGAGCTTCAATTTATGAAAGTACTAGTAGTCGGCAACGGCGGTAGAGAACACGCCTTGGGCTGGACATTACTACAGTCGCCTAATGTCGAACAGGTGATTTGCACTCCTGGCAATGGCGGTACAGCGACCCTGCATAACTGTCTCAACCTGTCGATCGCCGTAGATGATTTTGCGGGTATTGCTCAAGCAGTGGCAGAATACCAAATTTCTTTGGTAGTGGTTGGGCCAGAAGTTCCCTTGTCTTTGGGTATTGTCGATTATTTAAGAGAACGTCAGATTGCCGTTTTTGGCCCAACCCAGTCAGGGGCAAAAATTGAGTCGAGCAAGTCTTGGGCAAAAGAGATTATGACTCAGGCAAAAGTGCCCACGGCTAAGTCTCAAACCTTTACTGATGCCGAGACAGCTCAAGTCTATATTCAGTCAGTTGGTGCGCCCATTGTGGTCAAAGCGGATGGTTTGGCTGCGGGAAAAGGGGTGATTGTGGCGACGACTATCGAAGAAGCGATCGCCGCAGTAGCTGAATTACTAGAGAACTCAGGTAAATTGATCATTGAGGAATTTTTGACAGGTTCGGAAGTATCGGTTTTAGCCGTCACTGATGGTTTAACCATCCGTCCTCTCTCTCCCGCTCAAGATCACAAACGCATTGGGGAAAAAGACACGGGCAAGAATACAGGGGGGATGGGGGCATATTCTCCTGTGCCTTTGGTGACGGAGGAATTGAGCCTAAGAATTGAACAAGAAATATTGCAGCCAACCTTAAAAGCTCTTCAGCAACAAGGAATCGACTATCGTGGTGTTCTCTATGCAGGCTTGATGATTACCCCTGCGGGCGAACCAAAGGTGATTGAATTTAACTGTCGCTTTGGCGATCCTGAAACTCAAGTGGTTTTACCTCTATTAAAGACTCCTTTGGATGAAATTCTGCTTGCCTGTGTCGAACAAAGACTAGCACAATTGCCTCCCCTACAGTGGAAATCAGGGAGCGCAGTCTGTGTCGTCGCTGCTGCGGGTGGTTATCCTGATGCTTATCAAAAGGGAAAAGCGATCGCTGGTATTCTTGAAGCTGAACAAAAAGGCGCGATCGTTTTTCAGGCTGGAACAAAATTACACCAAGCAGAAATATTAACAGACGGCGGTAGAGTACTGGGTATCACTGCGGTGGGGGATACTTTTGCTGAAGCGGTAGCGATCGCCTATGCTGCCATGGAATCGATCGAGTTTGAGGCTATGTATTATCGTCGTGATATTGGACACAAGTACAGATAATCGTAGTCGTTAAGCGAAAAGCATGAATCACAACATTTAATTATCATTTTGTTTCACAATTGGTAAACTATAATTCAAGTAACTTAACATTTATTATCACTACCAAATCTCTTGTTGACTTTTCTGACCAAAATCAAAGAAATTATTGCCCTCTGGTGGTCTGAGTTTACTCTCCAGACGAAGCTGATGGCTGCTGCCACTTTGGTTGTTTCCTTGATTATGAGTAGTTTAACCTTTTGGGCAGTAAACACAATTCAACTGCAATCTAATATTAACGATACTCGTTTTGGTAGTGACCTCAGTATCTTGATTGCTTCTAATGCTGCGCCTTTGGTGGCAGAAGAAGATCTTCAAGGACTAGCGGATTTCTCAACTCGTTTTTATCGCAGCACTTCAAGTATTCGCTACATCATCTATGCCGACAAATCGGGCAGTATCTTTTTTGGCATTCCCTATTCCCAAGCAGAAATTCAAAATGATCTAACTATCGAACGCCGAATTTCTTTACCTGAAGACTATGCTCAAAACAGCGATTTACCCTTTGTCCGACAACATCAAACCCCCAATGGACAGGTGACGGATGTATTTGTGCCTCTGCGTCATAATGGAGAGTACTTAGGAGTATTAGCAGTTGGCATTAATCCTAATCCAACCATTGTGGCATCTTCTAACCTAACGCGGGATGTGACTATTGCCGTATTTATTACCATTTGGGCGATGGTGATCTTGGGTAATGTATTTAATGCCTTGATGATCACCCGACCAATTAAAGAGCTTTTAGTGGGAGTCAAAAACATTGCCGCCAAAAACTTTAAGCAAAGAATCGATCTCCCCCTAAGAGGAGAGTTGGGAGAATTAATTTCTAGCTTTAATTTAATGGCCGAAAAGTTGGAAAACTATAACGAACAAAACGTTGAAGAAATAACTTCAGAAAAAGCCAAGCTAGAAACCCTAGTTTCTACTATTGCCGATGGTGCAGTGCTAATTGACCCTGAAATGCATATTATTTTGGTAAATCCAACGGCTAAAAGTATTTTTGGTTGGAAAGAAGATGCCCTTGGTGATAATATTCTGCATCGTCTTCCTTCTGAGTTGACGACTAAATTGACCAAACCTCTTTATCAGATGATCGAGAGAAAGATTGAGCCGACAAAAGAAAATACTTTAGAGCATAACCAACAACATCATTTAAATCAATTAAGCGATCGCGATGAATTCCGCATTACTCTACAAAAGCCCGTTTCCCGAACGATCCGCGTTTTATTAAGTCGAGTTTTAGACGGTGGCAGCGAAAATATTAAAGGTATTGCCATGACGATTCAGGATATCACTCGCGAGGTGGAACTAAACGAGGCTAAAAGTCAGTTTATTAGCAATGTTTCCCATGAGTTAAGAACACCTTTGTTCAATATCAAGTCTTTTATCGAAACCCTCTCCGAATATGGCGAAGATCTAACTCATGTACAGCGCCGAGAATTTTTAGACACTGCCAACCACGAAACAGATCGTTTAACTCGTTTGGTTAATGATGTTTTAGATTTATCACGCCTAGAATCATCTCACACCTATGATTTAAGTGAAGTTTATCTCAGTCAACCTATAGAACAAACTTTAAGAACTTGTCAGTTAAATGCCAAGGATAAGGGTATTGAGCTATATCAGGAAATAGAAACCGATCTGCCTCCTGTCTTGGGTAATTACGATTTGCTGCTGCAAGTACTAACTAATTTAGTCGGTAATAGCCTCAAGTTTACTAACGCAGGGGGTAAAGTAACGGTGCGTGCTTATCAAACTAAAGCAGAATCAAATACCTTAAATCAATCTGCCGTCAAAATTGAAATAGCCGACACGGGAATTGGTATCTCAGCAGAGGACAAAGAAGCTATTTTTGAACGCTTTTTCCGCGTTGAAAATCGAGTTCATACCTTGGAAGGGACGGGCTTAGGTCTTTCAATTGTGCGAAATATTATTGAAAAGCATAATAGTAGAGTTTATATCGACAGCGAAGTAGGGGTAGGTACAAGCTTCTGGTTTGAACTCCCTATTTATCAAGCAAAAGTTGAGCAACCCGTAGAAATAATAAAAAATAATAGGTAAATAAACGTAACTATTCAAACTCCAATTACCTGAAAAACTTGTCATTCGCCAGAGGGATGAAAGCGAGCTTGGCAAGATATAGTTTGAACATATAGCCTAATATTAGTAGCTGTTCCTTCCAAATTGAATGAAAATATGAAACGAGAGCCATTACGAGAATCATTAATAAACTTGATTCTTCCCCTCACACTGATTCTGGGATTAGTTGCTCTTTTAAGTTTAAACACAGAACAAGTCGCAGGAGAACCTCAGGTAATCAGTCCTTTAGAGGAATGGCTGAGGGTTATCGTCGGCTATTTAGCAGCAGGGGCAGAGATTGCAGCAGCGATCGTCATTGGCGGTGCAGTCGTACGAGGCATTACCCTTTATCTGCGATTATTTTTTGCTCGCTCTAGCCTTCATTTTGATTCTACTGAAGGAATTCGCCTGCAATTAGGACGAGTACTGGCGTTAGGCTTAGAATTTACCGTAGCTAGTGATATCCTCCGCACCGCAGTTGCACCGAGTCGGCAAGACATTTTGAGTTTAGGCGAAATCGTCTTGTTACGAACTTTGTTAAATTATTTCTTAGAGCGAGAGATTCAGCAGGGGGAACAGCGCCGAATACCGCAGCAGCAAAGCGATCGCAGTGAAATGAACAGGAGAATAGGATGAACCGCCATTCTAGCTTACAGCCACTTCAAGGAGCAAAGCGATCGCTACGTCGCCGACTGGATTGGAAGGGAGAACTGGCACTGGCTTTTGCTCCGACTGTCGTTGTTTTAACAGTACTGGCTTTGGTTGAGTCGTTGAGTCATCAACGGTTGTTATTTGCTTCTCTTGCCTCTAGCGCATTTCTAATTTACCTCGATCCCCAGCATGGCACAAACACTGTGCGAACACTGATAACTTCTCAAACAATGGCAGCTCTAATCGGATTTACAACCTACACATTGTTTGGCTCAGGCTACTTTTCAGGTGGTAGTGCCATGGTTATTACAATCGTGTTGATGATTTTGTTAGATGCAATGCATCCTCCAGCGGTTTCTACATCCTTAAGCTTTGCGTTACGTACTGGTAGTCAAAATAATTTAGTTTTGTTTAGTTTGGCTTTGAGTATCATACTCTTGTTAGTTGGTTTGCAACGCTCTGCTTTGTGGTTGTTGGCAAGACTCAGTCGTAAGTAACCTCAGTTCGGCATAAGAACATTAATTGGTGGAAGTAGCTATGCGATATAAGCTTTTAAGATATTTTCAATAAAACCAAAAGTAAAAACTTAATCGTTCTCAATGTGCGGAGGCGATAACAGGATAGTTTAGCAAAGAATGTTGGTAAAGTATTTGTAGCACTTTTAGGCTTAAAGCTTAAAGCTACAAACTGACGAGTTTTAATGCAGGCATAAGATCGAACACAATATATGAAAATCGTTTTTTTTGGTACTCCGCAATTTGCTGTTCCTACTCTAAACAAGCTCTTGTCAGACTCGTCAATTGAAGTGATAGGAGTGGTAACGCAACCTGATAAGAGAAGGGGACGTGGTAGTAAAACTCAGCCTTCAGCCATTAAACAAGTCGCTCTAGAGCATAATTTACCTGTATGGCAGCCCACAAGAATCAAGAAAGATCGTCAAACCTTAGATGATCTGATCGCGACTGAAGCAGATGCTTTTGTCGTTATTGCCTACGGACAAATTTTATCTGCGGAAATTCTCCAGATGCCTAAGCTTGGCTGTATCAATGTTCATGGTTCTTTGTTGCCTAAATATCGTGGTGCAGCACCAATTCAGTGGAGTATTGTTAATGGCGATCGCACGACAGGAATTACGACGATGTTGATGGATATTGGAATGGATACGGGAGATATGCTGCTCAAAGCCAAAACAAAAATTAATTTACTCGATAATGCTCACGATCTAGCTGTAAATCTAGCTAATCAGGGTGCAGACTTGCTGTTAGAAACTCTATTTCAACTAGAACAGCAAGCTCTAACTCCTACACCTCAAGATGATAGTCAGGCTAGTTATGCGCGCCTGATTGACAAAGCTGACTTTGCTATTGATTGGTCAAAAAGCGCGATCGCTATCCACAACCAAGTCAGAGGATTTTTCCCTAACTGCTTCGCCACCTTAGCAGACAAAACCTTAAAAATAAGCGCTACAGTACCAATTACTCAAAACACAATTAATGATTTACCCGCAGAGTATGGGAATATTAAGCAACATTATGCTGAATTAGCAACCCTTACAGGTAAACCAGGAGAGATTGTTAAAAACCTCAAAAATCATGGTGGATTAGTCCAAACAGGTTTGGGGTTGCTACTCCTTAAACAAGTCCAGCTTGCAGGTAAACGCCCTCAGTCTGGCTGGGACTTTGTTAACGGTATGCGGATCGAAGTCGGTACCGTAATTGATAACGGTTAACGGTAGGGAAAATTCGCGCATTGCTCCTAGCATATACATGGTATAAATAAACAAATTAGGCATAGGCAGCAATAGATACCTTAGCAGCAATTTGTTCGGCGATCGCCACTAAAGCTTGAGCAGATTTAGATTCAGGCGCAGAAACTACAATAGGAGTCCCGTTATCCCCTCCTTCTCTCAGGGCAATTTCTAGGGGAACACAGCCAAGTAAGGGAACATTCAATTCTTGAGCCGTTCTGGTGCCACCACCTGAACCAAATAAATCGTAGCTTTTCTCTGGCTGATCGGGAGGAATAAAATAGCTCATATTCTCGACAATTCCTAAAAGGTTTACCCCTAGCTGCTGGAACATTTTTAAGCCACGCCGCGCATCAATTAAAGATACCGTCTGAGGTGTGGTCACAATTACTGCCCCTGCCATAGGGACAGCTTGCGCCATAGTCAACTGAGCATCTCCCGTACCAGGTGGCATATCAACAATTAGATAATCTAATTCCCCCCACTCTACCTGGTAGAGAAACTGACGAATAATTCCATTCAGCATTGGTCCTCGCCAAATGACGGGCTGATCTGGATCGATCAAGAACGCCATGGAAACAAGCTTTACCCCATGATTAAAAGCAGGTTCGAGTATTTCGCCAGTTTTACCCTGTTTCACCGCAATTTTGGCATCAGACAAACCCAACATATTCGGGGCATTTGGACCATAAATATCGGCATCTAACAAGCCTACCTTAGAACCTTTGGTAGCTAAAGCAACAGCTACATTTACGGCAACGGAACTTTTACCCACTCCACCTTTACCACTAGAAATAGCCAGAATATTTTTAATTCCTGGGATAGAAGCGCGATCGGGCAAGGATTTCTGCTGAGGAGTTTCGGCAGTAACTTCTACCTCCACGGTTTCTACTCCAGGTAGCTTTTTAACTGCTGTCTGACAATCTTCGACAATGAATTCTCTCAAAGGACATGCAGGAGTAGTTAAGACCAAAGTAAAGCTAACTTTTCCTCCCTCAACCACGACGTTGCGAATCATATTTAGCTCGACAAGACTCTTTTGTAGCTCTGGATCTTGTACGGGACGTAATACTTCTAAAACTGATTTACTATCCAACATTATTTTTATCCTCTAAAAAGCGATCGCCATTCTTGATCAAAACCAAGTATTGTTACCTATGCTTAATTATCAGTGTAAAAGGGCAGGCTAATCAATTAACAATTAATAATGCTGTAATTCAAAGTGGCGATCGCAGGTAGTTAATTTAAAAGTTTAGATTCTAGAGCTTAAAGCTTTTTGATAAATTTTGCTAATCAATGATAAAAAATAATTATATTAAAGTGCTAAAAAGATTGTGTTAGCTTATTTGTATAGCAATAGTTAAACAAAATAAATTAAACAGGATGACAACTTTAATTCAGAAACGACAACAGAAAACTTTCAAACTTGTACTATTTCTCCAGCAGTGGCTCAATAATTTAGAGATCAAACAAGAGCAAACTGCAAGACGTATTGTTAGATTGATTCCTGCTCAATGTCCTTTTGCCAGAGAAATACGAGCATTTGATCGAGTTATAGTGAAAATTCCTGCTTTGTGCAAATTCAATCCCTTATACGAGGAGTTGATCGGCTTGAGATTTCGCGCCCTGTGTTTTCTTGCCGATGAATGTGGCGAAGACATTACTCCCTATTGTTCATACTAATTCTCAGCAGTCATGCACTCAATTAATCAGAGTTAGGGGCAACAGTTTCATTAGCTTTTTATTACGGATACTCTCATTAACTCATCTTTTGAGCTTAACCGAACAGTATTGGCTGGCTACCAAGGTACAGGAGTACGAGAATTGAAAAAGCCTCCTGTGAAACCCTCAGTAGATAATGTTGCTAACCACACGGGTGTATCTGCGCCTTCTTCAGCAGAATGAGTTGCCGCTTCTGTCCCCATATCTGTACGACACCAATCAGGATCAGCAGAGTTTACTTTAATAACTGTGTCTTTCAGTTCCGCTGCTAGCATGACTGTAAACGAATTAAGAGCCGTTTTAGATGAGTTGTATGCCAAAGTCTTAGCGTAGTGACAATTGGGGTCGCTATGTTGTGTGAGTGAACCACGCCCGCTACTCATGTTCACAATCCGACCTGCTTTACTCTTACGAATCAGTGGTAGTAATGCTTGAGTTATTGCCACAGCACCAATGAAATTTGTTTCCAATGTTTGTCTGATAACTTCTAGGCTAACTTTGCTGGATTTCTGTCCTGAATCAAGACAGATACCAGCATTATTAATCAGGATATCTAGCTTGCCGTATGTCTTGTCTATGTAGCTACGAATAGCCTCAATGCTCTCACCATCGGTCACATCTAAGCACTTAAACTCAACATCCAGACCATTTTGCAATAGTTGATTTACAGATACGTCTCCTCTGGTAGCATCCCGAACGCCCATCACGACTTTAATACCCAGTCGAGCTAACTGGCGACTGATTTCAAAGCCAATCCCCTTGTTAGCCCCAGTGATAAGTGCAATTTTCTTTTGACTCAAACTCATATGTGCTTTTCAGCAAAACGGTCGGTGTACAATCAGATTGTTAGGTGGCGGATTCACACTACGTCAATCCCAGAAGACTTTGTGTTTCACTACTTTCAAAAAGTTAAATCTGTCCTGAGTCAATTCCAATTTGATCACATAATTAATTTAAACCTCGTCTACATAGAAAACCATAGTTTTTTAACAAGTTTAACAGAAGTTCATTGCTACGCGGGTGTGGAACTTGCTACTTGAGACCGAAGGGAATCCTTTAGGGCTACTTGCGCAGAGTTAACTTAAAAACCCCTGGTTTCAAACTGGATGCGGTTTAGGTAGTAATAAAGCATTTGATTCAAAGAAAAGAATAATCTGTATAGCCAACTTTTGCGTTTTCAGTATCACCTCTACCGTAAAAAGTTCTGGGGTCAGGTTCATTTAAGGGAGCATTAGCAACAAATCTCTTGACCAAATCAGGATTAGCTAGATATGGTCTACCGTAAGAAACTAACTCGGCATTTCCAGAAGCGATCGCGCTATTTCCTGTCTCTTTGTTATAACCACCATTGGTAATAATATTTCCCTGATAAAGAGGACGAAAAATGGGTAAAACGGGATCAATAACCTGACGAGTCTTTAGGTCAACTTCATTGGCTTCCATTAGATGAATATATGCCAAATTAAAATTATTCAAGGCTTTGATTACGTAGCTAAAAGTGGCTTGAGGATCGGAGTCAACCATGCCATAAAAAGTATTACTAGGAGATAATTTAATTCCAATACAGTCACCTCTCCAAACTTGAGTTACTGCTTCAACTACCTCTAGTAAAAAACGAGCGCGATTTTCTATCGATCCACCATACTTATCCTGGCGTTGATTTGAACCATCCTGTAAAAATTGATCGATTAGATAACCAAAGGCGCCGTGTAACTCTACTCCATCAAAACCAGCCTGTTTTGCATTGACTGTTGCTTGACGAAATTGAGCAATAATTTCGGAGATTTCTGAGGTTTCCAAAGCATGAGGAGTTTCTATCTCTACCTTACCAATAGGAGTATGTAATTGACCTGTAGCTGCGATCGCACTTGGTGCAACTGGTTTTTCTCCATTAAGTAGAGCGGAATGAGCTACTCTGCCACTATGCCAAATTTGTAAAAATATTTTACCGCCCTGAGCGTGAACTGCATTAGTAACTAATTTCCAACCTTGAATTTGCTCCTCGTTATAAATACCAGGTACATTCATATATCCTTGACTGAGGGGAGATATCATAGTGCATTCAGTAATAATTAAACCAGCAGTGGCACGTTGAGCATAATATTCTGCCATTAACTGAGTGGGAATTGTCCCATCAGCACGTAAGCGAGTCATGGGAGCCATCACCACACGGTTGTCTAAATTATTTGAGCCTAATTGAAAAGAGTCAAAAAGATTAGAGTTCATAATTTGGATTTAGTTAATTTTTGCTTGAGTAGTAAATACCCTACTGATATCATTAAGCCTATCCGTACCATCAATCAAGAAGGTACTCAAAAGTAAGATACATACCAAATGGTGCGTAAATTAATCCGTAATCGTCCAGAACCCGAAATATTCACTCTTGATTGTCCTACTCAACAAGTTTTGGATATTATCGGCAATAAATGGAGTGTAATTATTATTTATTGTCTTGCTTATCAAACCAGACGTTATAAACAATTGGAACGTAAAATAGAAGGGATTTCTCAAAAAGTTTTAACTCAAACTCTTCGTAAATTAGAACAGAATGGCTTGGTCAAAAGAAAAGTTTATCCAGCAGTTCCTGCACAGGTTGAATATTCTCTCACGCCTTTGGGTGAAACCCTAGTCGAACCTTTGTCTTTACTGGCAGAATGGAGCGAACAAAATGTATCAAAAATAAATTAATAAATCAAACTTATGCTTGAAAATTCTGCTGCAACTATCCAAAAGCGATCGCAAACTTCTCCGCATTCTTTTTTAGATTTTAGATAGTCTTTTTTCTAAGAAATTTCAGATTGCTGCTCGAAAACAATTTCTTCATAGAACTGCTCGATCGCTAAACTTAAACTAATACTTTTAAGCTCTACGAGATCGCCCGCTCGATAGCTTAGAATCAACCAATCTCCCGCATCGTTTTTGTGATAAATATCAATCGCTATCTCATCAGAACTCACTAAAACATAATCAACCAAATTTGGATTGCGGCGATATTTTTCAAACTTTTTGCCTCGGTCATAAGCCTCAGTGCTATCCGATAAAACCTCAACAATTAAACAGGGATAGGTAATATATTGAGTGCTAGAATTATCTTGCGGATCGCAAGTGACACTTAGATCGGGATAGGTATAGTTGTGAGTATTGAAGATATTAACCTTTAAGTCTGAATTAAAAACACTACACTTACTACCCCGCAAGTGAGTCTTGATTAAAATGCCAATATTCAGTTTAATGGCACTATGATTTTTTGTGCCTCCACTCATCGCATACACGCGACCATCGATTAGCTCATGCCTTTCTAATTGTTGCTCCTCCCAAACAAAATACTCTTCAGGTGTAAAGTGTCGCTCTTGCTCTCTAGCTGCAATCATAACCATCTCCTATTTAAAAGTAGTGATACCAACTTAAAGTTCATACCCTAATCCTCGCAAATTCTCCCGAATTGCCACCTCTAACTTAGCCGATTCTTTATTTTTACGGGCAGAATGGAGCGAACAAAATATATCAAAAATAAATTAAGAAATTAAACTTATGCTTGAAAACCCTGCTGGAACTATTCAAAAAGCGGTTAGGCTTCGCCTAGCCTTTGGATCGCCAATTAACGATAGTTAGTGAAGTTAGAGATACAGCATAGTGTATTTGTTGGGTTTCGCGGACTCTATCCAACCTACAAGATCGGCGATCACACTAACGTTATTTAAGCGTATTTTTATTTTACAGTAGCAAAGAACTGAACGTCGCATTTTGAGATATAATCATATACCCAGAACACCTGTACAACAAGCCCTTGAAACCTCGATGAACTCTCATCTTACCGCTCTAAATACTCTACGCTTGCCCCAGAGAAGGAGCAAGGAGTTAGTTGCTGTTTCGTTATTTTCAGGTGGTGGTGGATTAGATCTAGGCTTATCGCTGGCAGGGTTTGACTTCAGGTATGCGAATGATGAAGTTCAATATTATTGCGATACCATTTCCTATAATTTTCAAAACTGTGTAACAGAACCTAAAGACATCAGAGACTTGAAGGGGCAAAAAATCAAAGAGCTTGTGAAGTCAGAGAGAATAAGCCTCATAGCAGGAGGTCCCCCATGTCAGGCATTTAGCATTTTAGGCAAAAGAGGCTCATTCTCAGATTTACGAGGACAACTTGTTTTTGACTATATTCGTCTTATCAATGAGTTAGAGCCTGAAGCCTTTGTTTTTGAGAATGTTCCAGGTCTATTAACTCTTAATGGTGGTGAAGATTGGGAAAAGCTTTATTACCATTTTCAAGTTGAAACTGGATATGACCTTTACACTTCCACTCTAAATTCTGCTAATTATGGAGTACCGCAGATCAGAAAGAGGGTCTTTGTTGTGGGCTTCCGCCAGCCTACTGAATTTGTATTTCCTGATCCTGAGTACCGTGATCCATCAAGTTTAGATTTGCTTAATCAGCACTTACCAGACTGGATACCTGCAAAGTTTGCCTTAGAAAACGTCGATGGACTGTGCAACCATGACATTCGTATTCATGGGGATAGAGTACGTAGTCGATATGAGCAAATCCCTCAAGGTGGAAGAGACAAGATAGACCACACAGATAGAATTGACCCTGAAAGACCTTCAGGGACAGTGTTAGTTGGTTCTAAAGCTGGAGGTGGTAGACCTCATATTCATCCATATCATCCTCGGCACATTACTGTAAGAGAAGCAGCACGTCTTCAATCATTTCCAGACTGGTATAGATTTTTGGGAACCTCGACAGCACAGTACAGGCAGGTCGGTAACGCGGTACCTCCATTGCTTGCGCTTGCAGTCGGAAAGTCTATCAGGACTGCCCTGGAAAGCCTGAAGAAAAAGGAGTTAGTATTTTGACACTTCCTTACCCTGGATATTCATGGTCTTTCAATCACCATATGGGAAGAGTAAACTCAAGAGAAGTTTTTGCTCTTCTTGATTCAGCGTATCGGTTCAGGCGATATTCTAACTATCGTGCATTGGTTAACCAGGCTTTAGTCGCCGAAGGAATTTTCACCCCAAATGTTAGAGCAGATTCTGGTCAAATAGATGCTTGGCGTGATTACCAGCAGATCCTACCTGATTTAGGTTTAATTTATTCGACAAGATATATTAAACAACCACAATTAACACCAATCGGATTAATGTTCATTGATGGTACGATTGGTTACTCTGAACTTTTTTCTACTCAAGTTCTTGCTTATCAATACCCGAATGGACATAAGACAGCTATATCTCCTGCGGTGAAAGGAGAATTATCACAAGCAGGAATCAGTATTCCAGCAAATAGAATGGAATTGGATATCAATTCAGGAATTCTGATAAAGCCAGGAGTGTTGATTCTACAAATCTTGCTTGAACTGTATCGGCAAGGATATTCTCCAACTCTAGACACTCGTGAATGTCTTCTAGCGCTTGTACCAACAATTCGCAATAGCGACTGGCAAGAGGCTTACACAAGATTATTGCAACTGAGACAAACGGGTAACACGTCCGAAGCAGATCAGCGAAGACTGCGAGATGTTCAAGAGTGGTTTCAGTTTCTGGGTCAAGGTGATTTTGCTGTTAAACAAGGCAATAGAATCTCTTTGGCACCTAGCGTTTTGGCAGAAATTGAGCAGCTTCAAACTATTTTAGATTTTCATGCTGATCCAGTAACTTTTTGGATACCACAAAGTTCAGTTGAGCTTGAAAATGCTCTAGCTTGGTATGGCTTCTTTGGTAGCCCAAGCATTGAATCTCAATGGATAACACCAGATGAGTTACGTAGCCAAGAATACCTCTCAGAGAATTATCCTGATCACGAATTACTAGATGAAATCGATAGTCCTTCTGTAATTGTCGAGATATCAGAAATTAATCTCAGACCTTTTTCACCAAGCATTCCTGAGATTGTTGATGTTGATGTCACCGTTGATGTAGAAAGTCTGATTCAGGGCAGGCTACGATTGCGTGATAAAACACGTCAACATCAAGAAATCGTTGCACGGCTTGCTACAAAACTGACAGAACTCTCGTATAACGTGGCAGACGATCCGAACTCAGTAGATTTGCTTGCGGAGAAAGACGGTTTTGAAACTATTTTTGAGGTTAAGACTATCAATCGTCGGAATTTTCAACCACGTATCCGTTTGGGTGTAGGGCAACTATCGGAGTATCGATACAGAAGGCAACTTCAAACTCAAGTAAGACCAAATTCTATCTTGGTTCTTGGCAACACTCTGCAACTTCCAACATGGACACCCGATTATTTTTCATCTGATATAAATATCGGACTCCTCTGCTCAAGGGCAGACTCATTTTTAGCGTTAACTGCTGGAGCGGTTGAGCTTGAGGTTCAAAATGCTAGTTGAGGGCTTAGAACACCTTACCATCAACTACCATCACAAGTATTTCTACGTACTGCCCTCACCGAGGACTAAAACAAGCTAAATATTTATTATGCGGAATAATTCCGTATAACCACTCTTTTCGAGGAGAATATACAGAATCTTTCCTTAGTATTTACTTTGCAAACAGTCTCTTAAACTTATGCTGGAAAACCCTGTTCTAACTATCCAAAAAGCGATCGCTAAATTACGACAATTAGTGCAATCAGAGGTACAAGCTAGTTGGCAGGATTTAGGCAATACTTCAGTACCAGCAGATCTGATTAAATCTCCCACAGCAACACTGAACGACAAAGGCTATGTAGTTTTTCCTTCAGGACAAGAGGTTAAATGGCTAGGGCAGCAGATTGTTATTCCCCAAACACTACAGGGTTATCCCATCGAGGGGTTGAGTTTACGTTTAGTCTTAACTTGGTGGGCGACAGATGCTCAAATATTTATTAACGGGGAGTTGGTGCAGCAGGGGGATTTATTTGATTCTTCAGCGCGGGTATTAATTACAGATTATGCTCAACCAGGACAAGAATATCTGGTTACTATTCGCCTGGTTAGTCCGCATCATGATATTGGGGCTTTAATGCGATCGCATTTGATTTATGAACAAGTAAATACTCCCCAAAATATCGACCCTGGTTTAGTTGCGGATGAAATTACTGTTTTAAGCAAGTATCTGTCTCAATTTAAACCCGCAGATTTAGAGGTGTTAGCAGCAAAATTAAATCGGTTTGACTGGCAGCATCTAGCACAGGCTGATAAGTTTAACGATGATTTGGCACAGTTGCGATCGCGCTTATTACCCTTGGCACAGGATATTAAACAGCGTCGTTTTAATTTACTCGGTCATGCTCACCTGGACATGGCTTGGTTATGGACAACAGATGAAACCTATGAAGTTGCGGAACGAACTTTTAAATCTGTCCTGAATCTACAGCAAGATTTTCCCGCTCTTACTTTTGGTCATACTAGCCCTGCCTTATACGAGTGGATTGAGCATAATCGCCCTGAGTTGTTTAAGTCAATTCAGGCTGCCGTTAGATCCAATAAATGGGAAATATTAGGCGGGATGTGGGTTGAACCTGAAACTAACTTAGTGAGTGGTGAATCGTTAATCCGACAATTTATCTATGGACAGCAATACAATCAGGAGAAGTTTGGCGAAATAGCTAAAGTTGCTTGGCTACCTGATAGCTTTGGGTTTACTTGGCAACTACCCCAAATTATGCAACAGTGCGGGATTGAATATTTTGTAACGGGTAAACTGCACTGGAATGACACGACCAAGTTTCCTCATGGCTGTTTCTGGTGGGAGTCTCCCGACGGGACGCAGTTATTAACTCTCATGTCTCCTCCCAATGTGACGGGAGTAATGGATACGAACCCGATTACCATGACTAACTATGGAGTTGATTGGGAAGTGCAGACAGGTTTACAGGAGATATTTTGGCTACCAGGAGTAGGCGATCATGGCGGTGGCCCAACTAGAGATATGTTGGAGGTTGCTGCTAAATGGCATAACTCCCCATTTTTTCCGCAAATTGAGTTTGTTACTGCTAGGGATTATTTGAGGCGGATTGGAGGAGGTTTCGCGCAAAGTCGTTTATCCCGCTTAGTTTGGGGCCAAGACGCAAAGGAAGATAAGAAGAAGATGTCAGGGAATGCTCAGGGCGCAGCAGGTATGGAAGAGGATAAAGGGATTACTCGGCATCAGTTTCCGATATGGCGAGATGAGCTTTATCTAGAATTGCACCGTGGTTGTTATACGGTTCATGCCGATCAGAAAAAATATAATCGCCGTTGTGAAAGGTTACTCTATGAGGCGGAGTTGTGGTCAACTTTGGCAATGCTGCTTTGTGGAGACAGGTTTGATATTCAGCCACTATTTCCCAATATAAAAAAAATAATTGAAAAAGCAGGTTTTTGTCAAGCAAATCCTCAACAGCTAGTGGAAATTGCCTGGAAGAAGGTTTTATTTAATCAGTTTCACGATATCTTGCCTGGAACATCGATCGCCGAAGTTTTTACAGAAGCTAATCGAGACTGGGAGGAGGCGATCGCTCTAGGAGAAAGTCTTTTGCAACATGCTTTGAATACCATTGCTACAAGTATTAAGTTGCCTGACGCGCCCGAAGCGAATGCTGTACCTATAGTTGTGTTTAACTCTCTGAACTGGAAGCGATCGCAAATAGTAACTCTAGAAGATTCTAGATTTAATGATGAACATCTCTTTTGGCTCTGGGATCATCAAGGAAACAGAATTTCTGCTAATAGCAATCAAGCAGGTAAATTGAGTTTTCTGGCTCAAGATATTCCAGGGGTAGGCTACAGTCTGTATTGGTTGTGTCAAGAGTTGGGAACTAGATCGCAGGATGAATTTAAAGTGGATTACCTGTTAGAAAATAATTATTTAAAAGTTATTGTTAATCCCCAAACTGGCAATTTAGATAGTATTTTTGACAAGATCAATGAACGAGAAGTATTGCGATCGCCTGCCAATAAACTACAGGCTTTTACAGACCAAGGACAGTATTGGGATGCTTGGAATATCGATCCAGAATATGAGCAGCAGCAATTATCTGATACTCAACTAACATCAATTGAGTGGTTAGAAGATAGCGAATTCAAACAGGTAATTAGAGTAATTAAACAGTTTAATAGTTCAGAATTTATTCAAGACTATATATTAAAAACACAGGAAAATCTCTTAACCATAAAAAACACGGTTGATTGGCAGGAAACCCATATCATGGTCAAGGTGGCATTTCCCTTAAATCTAACTAGCGATTATGTTACCTACGAAATTCCCTGTGGCACAATTCAACGTACTACCAAACCGCAAACACCAGCAGAAAAAGCTCAATGGGAAGTACCCGCCTTAAATTGGGCGGATTTAACAGACGAAAAAGCAAACTACGGAGTTAGTTTACTTAACGATTGCAAGTATGGTTATGATGCTCAACCAAATCAACTGCGCCTAACTTTATTGAGGGCAGCGACTTGGCCAGATCCACAGAGCGATCGCAGAATCCATCATTTTACCTATTGTATCTATCCCCATCAAAATAGCTGGCAAGAAGCCAACACTGTCCAAAAAGGTTATGAATTAAATACGCCCTTGCAGACAGTAATTCTGACTCAACCAGAGCAAAATAATCATCATAGTCAGCAACTACCAACTGAAAGTGAATTATTAAATTTATCTACCGACAACTTAATTTTAATGGCGTTGCAGTTATCTAATCATCAATTAACTTTACGTTGCTATGAAGCGTGGGGAACAGAAACGAAGCTTAAGCTTAGAAGTGACTTAAATCTAGAGTTAGATAAGCAAATTGATTGTTTAGGGAGAAAACAGCTGAACAATCAAAAACTAAATCAACTTAAACCTTATCAAATTAGTAGTTTTCAACTCAAAAAATATCTCTAAATACAGCTAATCTAAATTAATTTCTTTTATCAACCATCAATAATTAGAAATTACTCTAAATAGTTCAAAAGTAAAAATATTAATAACTACTCCATAATTTTACTAAGATTGCTTTAAACTTGACTATGTTATTGTAATGCAGTTAGAGAATAATCCTTTGCTCTAGCCTGGGTTAAGATTTATTTCTCTTAGGAAAAGAAGTTCTCATAACTGGATGCACTGGAGGAAAGAGACAAATTTATTCTTAAATAAGTGGGTGAAATTAAATAGACAATGCTTAAATCATTGATTTGTAGAGAAAGCAAAGCTGGCTACTATAGCCGTACAAAGTTATATTAGGGCAAGTTTAGTTAACTGTTCGTAGGTAGTACGGCGCGTTTTTGGTAAGAGTATTCTTACCAAAAAGCCGCCTTAGGTAGTAGGTAGTAAATGTCCGAACTTGAGTACGTATTACTATAGTCGTTAGTTGCTGTATCTTTGATAAATAATTATGCCTGCTTCCCTAAATACCAATAGCAAATAACTATTAGATCAAAAGCTTTATGGAAGTTATTCAAACCAAAATTCCCGATGTTTTAATTATTGAACCCAAAGTCTTCGGTGATGAGCGCGGTTTTTTTCTGGAAAGCTTTAATGAAAAAACTTTTAGAGAGAAAACTGGTGTGACTAATGGTTTTGTCCAAGATAACCATTCTCGTTCTGCTCAAAATGTATTACGAGGTCTACATTATCAAATCCAAAACCCTCAAGGAAAACTGGTGCGGGTGACGACTGGTTCAGTATATGATGTGGCGCTAGATATCCGTAAGAGTTCACCAACTTTTGGACAATGGACGGGATGCCTTTTAAGTGAAACTAACTACAGACAACTCTGGGTTCCTCCTGGTTTTGCTCACGGGTTTGTGGTTTTATCAGAAATGGCAGACTTTTTATATAAGACCACTGATTATTATTCGCCAGAACATGAACGTTCGATTTTGTGGAACGATCCTGCACTTAATATAGACTGGAAAATCGAGGGAGAACCAGTGTTATCGGTGAAAGATCGCTCTGGCTTACCTTTAGAAAAAGCTGAGGTGTTTGCATGAGCAAAATATTGTTAATTGGCATCACAGGACAAATAGGACAAGAACTACAGCAGACTCTACCAAGCATCGGCGAAGTGATTGGTGTTGGTCGTCAATCACTAGATTTAAGCCAACCTGAACAAATTCAGGAGCGAATTGCCGAAATTAAGCCTAATGTAATTGTTAATGCTGCTGCCTATACTGCCGTGGATAAATCGGAAAGCGAATCTGATCTGGCTATGGCAATTAATGCCACAGCACCCAAAGCGATCGCCGTTGCCGCTCAAAATATAGGTGCAACGGTACTGCATATTTCCACCGACTATGTATTTAATGGTCACAATCATACTCCCTATCAAGAGCGCGATCCCACTGATCCCTTGGGAGTATACGGCAAGTCTAAACTACTGGGGGAAATTGGCGTAAGAGAAAATTGCGATCGCCATTTAATTTTGCGTACTGCTTGGGTATATGGTTCTAAAGGTCATGGCAACTTTGTTAAAACCATGCTGCGCTTGGGTTCAGAGCGAACAGAGTTAAAGGTAGTCGCCGATCAGATTGGGAGTCCTAGTTGGTCTTATGATATTGCCCTGGCAATTACTCAGTTACTACCCAAATCTTGGGCAGATGAAAATATTAACGGGATATATCACTTTACTAATAGTGGTGTAGCTAGTTGGTACGATTTAGCCCTAGCAACTTTTGACGAAGCTAAACAACTGGGATTTCCTGTAAAAGTTAAACAGGTTATACCCATCACTACCGCCGAGTTTCCCACTCCCACTCAACGTCCAGCCTATTCCGTATTAGCCAAAACCAAAATCACGGAAACACTAGGAATTCATCCTCCCTACTGGCGGGATTCTCTAAGAAAGATGCTTAGTGAATGGAAATCGATTAGTAATTACTAAAAGCTAAAAGCTATCCTAAAGGATTCCCTTCGGTCAAAGCTAAAAGCTAATACAGTCTCACCCTAAACGAAGCTAGCCAATTACAAGTATTAAAAATGAAAGCAATTATTCTATCTGGTGGGAAAGGTACGAGATTACGTCCCCTGACTTATACAGGTGCAAAACAATTAGTTCCCGTCGCCAATAAACCGATCCTTTGGTATGGCATTGAGTCAATCGTTGCCGCAGGAATTAGCGAAATCGGCATTATCATTAGTCCTGAAACGGGGGGGGAAGTACAGACTAAAACAGGAAATGGCGATCGCTTTGGGGCAAACATTACTTATATTCCCCAAGATAAGCCTTTAGGACTGGCTCATGCGGTTAAGGTGGCGCAACCCTTTTTAGGGGATTCTCCTTTTGTGATGTATTTAGGAGATAACTTAGTTCAGAGTGAACTCGATTTATTTATTGACAAGTTTAAAGCGCAACATTTAGATGCTCTGACCTTACTATGTGAAGTAGAAAACCCCAGTGCCTTTGGGGTGGCGCGGGTAGATGCCAATGGAAAAGTTTTAGAGTTAATTGAAAAACCGCAAAATCCGCCGTCTAATTTAGCTTTAGTGGGAGTTTATCTCTTCTCGCCCAAAATTCATCAGGCGATCGCCAATATCCAGCCATCTCCTAGAGGAGAGTTAGAAATCACCGATGCCATCCAGTATTTAATCGATCAACAAGAGGCAGTAGCTTCTCACAGATTAACAGGATGGTGGCTCGATACAGGGAAAAAAGACGACCTGTTAGCAGCCAATCAGATTATTCTGGATACTTGTCTGGAATCTACCCATGAAGGAACGATCGATGACCAGAGTAAAATTAGTGGTCGAGTACATGTCGGGCAAAACTCTCAGATCACCAATTCAATGATTCGTGGTCCAGTGACTATTGGTAAAAACTGTAAGATTCAAAACTGCTTTATCGGTCCTTATAGCAGCATTGCCGATAACACCACCCTAATCGACATTGATATTGAGCATAGCGTAGTTCTTCAAGGAGCAACCTTAGAAGGAATTAGTTCGCGGATTGTCGATAGTCTGATTGGTGAAAGAGCGCACCTGAAGGTTGCACCTCAACGCCCAAAAGCATTACGGTTTATGATTGGTGACGATTCCCAAATAGAATTAACCTAATACATCTCAGCTAAAAACGAGATCACTATCAATTCATGCTTCAAATCAGCAAAGCCTAAAATATATGCAGCAAGATAATCATCAAATACCCCGAAATCTTCTCATTACAGGAGGTGCAGGGTTTATTGGTTCTAACTTTGTTTATCATTGGAGTAAAAGTTATCCCAAGGATCGCCTGGTGGTATTGGATGCTTTGACTTATGCAGGCAATAGAAATACTCTAGTAAATTTAGAAAATAATCCTCAGTTTAAATTTGTCCAGGGAGATATCTGCGATCGCACTTTGATCGACAATCTTTTAGAATCAGACAATATTGATACCGTCGCCCACTTTGCTGCTGAGTCTCATGTCGACCGTTCTATATTAGGGCCTGGGGCATTTGTGCAGACTAACGTGGTGGGAACTTTTACCCTCTTAGAAGCCTTTCGCCAACGCTGGAATCAAAGAGAGCAACCTCAAAGCCATCGCTTTCTGCACGTTTCCACTGATGAAGTTTATGGCAGTCTACAAGCAGATGATCCCGCCTTTACCGAAACTACGCCCTATACCCCCAATAGTCCCTATTCAGCCTCCAAAGCGGGAAGTGATCATCTAGCGCGGGCATATTTTCATACTTACGGTATGCCCACCATAATTACCAACTGTTCCAACAACTATGGCCCGTTCCATTTTCCTGAAAAGTTAATTCCTTTGACCTGTATTAATATCCTGCTAGGAAAACCTCTACCAGTATATGGTGATGGACAAAACATTCGGGACTGGCTTTATGTAGAAGATCACTGTCGAGCATTAGACGTGGTGATTAATCGTGGTACGCCAGGAGAAACTTATAATGTGGGGGGAAATAACGAGGTGAAAAACCTCGATCTGGTGCAACAACTGTGTGAATTGATGGATGAGCTTGCGCCCAATCTCCCTGTACGTCCTTCAAAAGAACTAATTACCTTTGTAAAAGACCGCGCAGGACACGATCGCCGTTATGCGATCGACGCTAGCAAAATCAAGCGAGAATTAGGCTGGAGTCCCCAAGAAACCGTTGAGGGAGGTTTACGACGCACCGTAGAATGGTATTTAGCTAACCAAGATTGGTGGCAGCCTTTACTTAGTGATGAGTATAAAAATTACTACGACCAAGTGTATGCCTAAATAGCTATGATGCAAAGGACGGGAGGGTAATCCTTTAGGGCTCCCCCTGTTAACAGAGTAAGAATAGTCAATAAGATGGCAATGTCAGACAAAAAAAAGATTGTAGTCATAGGTGCGGGATGGGCAGGTTTAGGCGCAACCCATCATTTAGCCCAACAGGGATATGATGTTACCTTGCTAGAAGCCGCACCCTATCCTGGTGGTTTGGTTGCAGGTTGGAAAACCCCAGGAGGCAGATCCGTTGAAGGTGGCATTCATGGTTTTTGGTATCCCTACTGCAATATTTTCAGCCTCGTTAAACAACTCAATCTCGATCCCTTTACCCGTTTTACTCGTTCGTCTCAGTATTCTCCTGCTGGTTTGGAAGTAGAGTCGCCCATCTTTCAGGATCGCCCCCGTTTACCCTCTCCACTAGGTACTTTTATCTATACTCGCTTTCAACGTCTACCATTGAGCGATCGCCTTTCTGCTTTACCCTTGCTATATGCAGTGGTAGACTTTGATAATTCTGATGAGGCCTGGCAACGCTACGATAAAGTCACTGCCAGAGAATTATTTAAACAGTTTGGGGTTTCGGCAAGACTATATCAAGAATCTTTTGAACCTATGCTGTTAGTGGGTTTATTTGCCCCAGGAGAACAGTGTTCCGCTGCTGCTGCTTTGGGAATGCTCTATTACTTTATCCTGGCTCATCAACCAGATTTTGACGTGGTTTGGTGTCGGGGAACAGTGGGGGACAAGATTTTTAAACCCTGGATTGATCGAATAGAAAAAGCAGGGGGCAAAGTTTTAACCAATCAACGAGTTAGCGATATTGTCATTGATGATAGAGGTCAAGCTACTGGCGTGATCTGCGGTGAAGAATTCTTTGCTGCTGATGCGGTTATATCTGGTGTTAGTGTCAGTGGCATCAAGAAAATAGTTGCCAGTAGTAGTAAGTTAAATAGTTATGCTCAATTTCGCAACTTGGCTAATCTTAAAGGTATTGATGTCTTAGCTACTCGCCTCTGGTTTGACCGCAAAATTAATATCCCTCTTCCTTCTAATGCCTGTTTTGGCTTTGATCCCACTACTGGGTGGACATTCTTCGATCTCAACGATCTCCATGACGAGTATCAAAATGAACCCAATACCGTAGTCGAAGCAGATTTCTATCACGCCAATCAACTTTTACCCATGAGCGATGCCCAAATTATTGCTAAGGTACAGCAAGATCTAGCCACCTGTCTTCCCGCTTTTGCTGAAGCCCAAGTAATAGACAGCAGCGTCATTCGCGTCAAAGAAGGAGTAACTCACTTCTTCCCTGGTAGTTATCAAAATTTACTCCAGGCTCAAACTGATATTCCCAATTTATTTATGAGTGGGGATTGGATTGTCACCCAACACGGTTCTTGGTCACAAGAGAAGGCTTATGTCACTGGTTTAGAAGCAGCTAACTTAGTTGTGAAGAGATTTGGTATAGGTGCAGAAGCGAAGATCATTCCGATTGAACCCGATGAACCTCATATCCAGTTTGCCCGAAGTGTGAATAAAGCAATGCGGGATCTAACTAAGGTTTTTCCTGGTTACTGGTTGCCTTAAATAACATTAGTTTGGGTTGAACATTAATCGGTGGAGGTAGCTCTAAGCTTTCACAAGTAGTAGGTAGCAAGTAGCAAGTTTTACCTCTTGCTACGACTTTATGAAAATAATAAGGTTGCAAAAAGCTTGATTTATGGGGCTTTAAGCAATTAACTACAGACTATAAATCAAGAAACAATTAATTTAAGTTGTCAATTGGCTAATTCAATGTTAAGTTCTGCGATTAGTTGCACCCATAAGTTAATTTCTTCTCACCCGATTTGAAAATGCTCCAAGTAGACGAGGCTCAAGCTTGTTTAGAACAAGCACAACAATACTGGCAGTCTAAGCAATGGCAGAAAACTATTCAAGCCTGCGCTCAAGCTCTTGTTTTAAATCAACATTCCTCTCTGGCTCATAAGCTGATGGGAGACGCTCTGCAACGAACTGATCAAGCAAAAGAAGCGATTGGCTATTATGAAGAAGCGATTAAGCTTCAGCCTAATTTTGTGGAAGTTTATGCCAACTTGGGAACTCTCTACGTTTGTCAACAAAATTATCAGCTAGGGATCAACTATTATCAACAGGCTCTCAAGATCGACCCCAATTTAACTGCGGTCAAGAAGCATTTGGCTAGAGCCAGATTGTTATCAAAGCAACATATTTCTCAAAATGACCAAATCTCACCCCAAGTTGATTTAATAGATAATTATTTAAAACAAGGGCGGAATTTACAACAGCAGGGAGAGTTTAAAGCTGCTCTAGAACAATATTTGACAGCAGCTAAACTTAAACCTCAACGGGTCGAAACCTATAAGGAAATTCTCAAGCTCTGTGAATGCTTAGGATTATGGTCGGAGGCAGCTAAATATTGTCGTCTTATTTTAAAGTTGACCAACGGTACTAATAATATTCAAGCAGTCGATCTGCGATCGCTAAATTCTCCACCAGCTTCAGACTTGAGTGCGATCCCTGTTAAAAAAGCTTCTGGTGACTCACCGCAGTCTCATGAATTATTACAGGGTAAACGTTTTGCCAGTCAAGGTCAGCACGAGTCGGCTATTGCCTGCTATCGTCGAGCAATTAAGCAACAGCCTCAGTTAATTGAGGCTTATCTGGCTTTGAGCGAGTTATTAATCCAATCAGGTCAGCTAAAAGCGGCAATTTCCTGCTATCTATTAGGTTTAAAACAGCAACAGCATCCTCAACTATATTTTGCCTTGGGTAATATTTATCAAGGGATACAGCAGTGGTCACGGGCTGTCTTATGCTATCAAAAAACAGTTCAATATGATCCTCAGCATGTCCAAGCCCATCATGAACTAGGAGAAGTACTAAGCCAGCAAAAACAATGGTCAGATGCGGTTAAGGCTTATAGTCAGGCGATCGCTTTGAAAACTAAAGTTTCTTGGTCATACAATAATCTTGGCTATGCTTTGATTCAGTTAGCTAGATGGTCAGAAGCGATTCCTGCATATCGACAGGCAATCAAACTTAATCCTGATTTTCCCTGGTCGTATTATAATTTGGCTGAAGCCTATAGCAAGTTAGGTCAATGGGGCAAAGCAATTGCTGCATACCAACAGGCAGTTGAACTTCAAGCGGATTTGCCCCAAGTACAGCAAAAGTTAGGGGAGGCTCTTTATCGTCGTAGTGAGCAAGATCGTCAGCAAGCCTTAGATTATTTTCTCCTAGCTATCCAACAAGATCCCCATAATCCTGATGTTTATCATCAAGCTTTGGCGATCGATAATCGCAACGTAGCTTTATATCTTAAGTTAGGAGATATTTTGGCAGAGTCGGATAAACCAGATCAGGCTCTAGTTACCTATCAAATGGCACTTCAGGTACAGCCCAAAAATATCGATGTTTTGAGCAGAATTCAGCAATATCAGGGAAGTTTTGCTTTATCTAAAGCAATTACCCCCATTGTTCCCGACCCAATCGACTGTGTTGCCTTCGCTGCTGAGTTACAGCAATTTTTACCTCACAGCAAAACTCCAGAAGTATCGATTATTATTCCTGTTTATAATCAGTTAGATTACACTCTTAGATGTCTCAAGGCGATCGCTTCCAACTTTGATCGATCTATTCCTGTCGAAATTATTGTGGTTAACGACTGTTCGACGGATCAAACTGAGTCAATCATCTCATCCCTGAAGGGGGTTAATTTAATCAATCAACCAGCCAATCAAGGCTTTATTTGTTCCTGTAACCAGGGGGCAGCGATCGCCAAAGGTAAATATCTTTATTTTCTCAACAACGATACGCAAATTAGGGCGAACTGTATTGCCAGTTTGGTTCAAGTTTTGGCGGAAAACGATTCAGTTGGGGCGGTAGGTTCTAAGTTGATTTATCCTCAAGGAATTCTTCAAGAAGCGGGAGGAATTGTCTGGCAAGATGCTTCAGCCTGGAACTATGGCAGACAGGACAATTCTTATGCCCCTGAATATAATTATCTGCGCCCTGTAGACTATTGTTCAGGAGCAAGTTTAATGGTTAAAAAAGAGGTTTTTGAGCGCTTGACAGGTTTTGAAACCAAGTTTGCTCCTGCTTATTATGAAGATACCGATCTGTGTTTTGCAATTCGCCATCAGTTAGGTATGAAGGTGATGTATCAACCGAAGTCTGAAGTAATTCACTATGAGGGAATTACTTCGGGAACTTCAATTACTAGCGGCACTAAAAAACATCAGGCAGTTAATGCCATCAAGTTTAAACAGAAGTGGCAAGCTAATTTAAGCCAGGATCATTATTTATCGAGTACGGAAACAGATCATGTTGCTCTAGCTGCCAGAAAGCATCTTGGCTACCAGACTATCTTGGTGATTGATAGCTATATGCCTAGCTATGATCGCGAATCTGGTTCGCGCAGGTTATTTGAACTGTTGAAAATCTTGAAGGAGTTAAACTATCATGTTATCTTCGCTGCGGATAACGGATTTAAGGAAGAACCTTATACTTCTATTTTACAGAACCTACAGATTGAGGTTTTATATACTCAATCAGGCTACGGTAAGGGAATTCAAGAGCAAATTGAGTCTCGCCTGAATTTAATCGACCTAGCCTGGATCTGTCGTCCTGAACTGAATCAAAAATATGCTGCGCTCATTCGCCAGAAATCCTCAATAAAGCTGATTTACGATACGATCGATCTCCATTATTTACGACTAAAAAGAGCCTGGGAAATTAATCCCACCCACTGCACTAAAGAACAATGGGTTGAAATGCAAGGACAAGAATTAAAAATGGCTCATTTGGCAGATCTAACAATTACGGTAACAGCCACAGAACAAAAGATCCTGGAAATGCAAGGTGTCGATGAAGTTGCCGTAATCCCGAATATTCATCTTGCCTATGATGGCGATCTTGCCGATTTTGATCGACGTGAAGGAATTTTATTTATCGGTAGCTACAATCATTTGCCTAATGTGGATGCGGTGCTATGGCTTTGCCAAGAAATCATGCCTCTGGTATGGAAAATTAACCCTGAGATTAAAGTAACGTTGCTGGGTAATAACCCTAGCGCTGAAGTTTTGGCTTTAGCAAGCGATCTCATTATTGTCCCTGGCTATATTGATGATGTTAGTCCTTATTTTTTGAGTCATAAACTGTCTGTCTCTCCCCTCAGATATGGCGCAGGGATGAAGGGTAAAATCGGTCAAAGTTTGGAATACAGTTTGCCCATAGTTTCTACTCAAATTGGCACAGAAGGGATGAATCTCGTTCCCGAACAACATGTTTTAGAAGCAGATAATTCTTTTAACTTTGCTCAACAAATTCTCCGTCTTTATACAGATAAGTCTCTTTGGAATTTAATCTCTAGCAATTCTCATCAAGCGATCGCTTCTTATACTCCTAATCTAATTAAGGAAAAGTTAAGGCAATTATTGAAATTTTCTCCAACCTAAAAAGTATCAGCGGATAAATTAGCCAACTATGTTTTATTTATCCGTTAAAACTATTAAATATATTTAATTATTTTTTCATGAGCAAATGCTAACAATTGACAGTTATACTTAAAAGAAAATAATGATTTATCCGTAATTACACTAATGTTTTTTATATTTGAATAGTGCTATTTTTATGTAGAAATTAACTAGTAAATAATATGTATTGATTTAAGATAATTAAGCAAAATTGTTAACTTAAAAAAATACATAACCTATTTTTAGCAATAGCTAAAATAAATTTTTTCAGAAATAGTTCTCGCCAAAATCCACTGTTGATTCATTCACTTGTGTACCATAATTTATTTCGATGACTACCAAAACACAAAGCCAAAATATTGAGAATCAAATTGAAGAGCTACATACTCAAGCAGTCACTAAGCATAAGCAGAATCAGTTAGGAGATGCGCTTAATCTCTATTTACAGTCGATCGAGCTAAATGAATTACAGTCAGAGTGGATTTATGCTAATGCGATTACAGTATCAGCCCAAATAGGTAATTATGATACGGCTCATACTTTAACTATAAAAGCCAACCGAATCTATACTAATTCAGCAGAAATTGCCAGAGCATCTGGTATCTTTTTTCATAAAATAAATCATTTAGACAAAGCGATCGCCTCTTATCAAAAGTCAATTGATTTAGATTCAAATCAGCCAGAATGGGTTTACGCCAAGTTAATTGATTTGTTAATTCAAGTCAAGCTTTATGACCATGCGATCGACGTTAAAAAGACTGCCACTCAGTATTTTCCTCAATCTAAAATCATTAACCAACAGCTAGAACAAAAGATTTATCAAAGCAGTTATGCTTTTAATCAAACACAAAAATATAGCTATACCCCAGAGGAGAAACAACAGCTATTAAGTTCTCCAGCTAGAGAAACTCCTCAAGATATTGAACATTGTGTAGATCTAACCATTAGTGAATTAAGACGTAAATTAACTGACTCCGCTATTGTCGAAAAATATTCAATCCTTTTAAATCAGTTATTATGTCATATTAATGAGGGAAAAAAAGAAATGGATGTTGATGCCTTAGTGCAATGTTTAGCAGAAATAAAAACTGATATTCACTATTTAAAAACAAAGGTACTTAATTCTTCTGGCGATACTGTAGATCCACAGGCGAAACAGAATGTTGAATTAGAAAAAATTATTGGGTTAAATAAAGCAATATTGATTAAATGCGAACTAAAAGAACGCATTGTTGGTTCTGGTTGGTATGATGCTGAAGAACATGGACGCTGGAGTGGACCAGGAACAGTTTCATCAATAGTTCTACCTTACCCAATAACTGGAAAATATCAGTTCGAAATGATTATTCGAGCCGAATCAAAGCCTAATCTCTTACAAACATTAAAAATTAATATTAACGATGAGATCTTAGAAACATCTGTAATTCAAAGGAAAAATGGTTTTTTTCCCGCAGTTATCAGAGGAGAAATTATAATTCCTCAAGAAAAAATCCAATCTTTTCTAGCTATTGATTTAATCATAGATGAAACTGTAGTTCCCCAAAAATCTGATTCCAGATCGATTGGATTGTTGGTTGAAAGAGTTAGTTTGATTCCTAGTTATTCAGGCACAAATTAGTAAGATGAACTTAAAAAAAGTTGTGAAGCAAAAAAAAGTCGTCTTGGCAACGGATGCTGCTTTTTGGGAAGGTAAAATGGGTAGCCACCAGCGGATCTTGGCAATAGTAAAGGAACTAAAAAATCATTGTTCTTTGAAAATATTTTACTTTGGAACTATTGGTTTACAAAGAAGGATTCAGATCAAAGAAGTTGGATTAGAAAACATGGTAGTTAGCTATAAAGACTTCGATCAACATCTCAATCCAGAAGAAGCTGGCTTACCCAAATTATCTTCTTTTGCTAACGTGCAGGGATTAAAAAAAAGAAGACATGATGCTTTTTACACAACATTTGCTCAGTATCTTGCTGTGGCTCAACCAAATGTAGTGCTAATTGAGTATATATATCTTGCTTATTTACAGGATGCTATACCCAGCAATTGCTTAAAATTAATCGACACTCACGACGTTATGTGTTTTCGAGAGTATCGTTTTTATCAGCATAAAATGCTCAACGCAATTTCTATGTCAGTTTCCTATCAACAGGAACAGTTTATTCTGAATCATTTTGATGCAGTCATAGCAATTCAAAATCACGAATATGAAATTCTCCGTAAAATGCTGCCTCAAAAAGTGCTGCTACTATGTCCTCATTCAGTAACATATGACGCTCAATATCAAAAATCAACTGAAATCAAAAATATTGGCTTTATCGGTGCTGATAACGAAGCTAATCGCAGTGGTTTAGATTGGTTTTTACAGCAGGTCTGGCCAATAGTTAAGCAACTAAATCTTAATCTATATATTTTTGGCAAGGTTGGAGATAGATTTCAAGATCTTTGTGATGCTGATGAATCCATCATCAACATGTCAGACAATTTAACTCAAGCAGAAATCTATTCGTTAGTAGACTGCATGATCAACCCTGTTTTTGTGGGCGGAGGATTAAAAATCAAAACCTTAGAAGCACTAGCTTATGCTAAACCGCTCATCTCATCCCAAGAAGGTAGTGTTGGGATAAACAATCAAGATGAAAATGGCATGATTGTTGCTCATAATCGTCTGGAATTTATTGAAGGTTTAATTAAATTAGTCAAACAGCCAAATCTTGCAGCCAAATTAATTCAACAGGGTAAAAATACTATCGAGCAACAGTTTTCACCTGAAAGTTGCTATCAACCGCTGATCGATTTAATTAGTTACTGCTAATTGTCTACAGACATCATCATCATTTATTTGTGTTCTATCTTTAGTTGTAACGATTTAAATTTATGCAAACTAACTACAGACAAATAAAATTCACAGGAGATATTTTTCGAGTTAGTTATCACCAAAGACCTACTCAAGATGGAAATATCAAATGGTTATATCACGCTCTTAAAAATCCTTTACAGCTAGCGACTTCTTTACCTGTAGAAACAGAATTATTTTCTAAACAAGATATATCTTTGGTTAGCTCAGGCTATCGCATGATTGGTGAAGATATCTCTATGGAAGGATGGCCTAAACTTTTTTATCATAATGATTTTAGTGAAGAATTTTTGCAGCAGGTTTGGTTAAGCTTTAGAAACTCAATTGTTATTGCCTTTGAGTTACCAGAATTGTTAAAATCTGCTCTGGATCATTTACATATTCCTTTTATAGATATTATCATTCATCCGATTCGCTTTCTCGATGACCTTATTTTTGGGATTAGAAGTAACAATCGTGAAATCTCTCAGCTATTACATAATTATTTGATTCCCGAAGAATCTATTTTAATTCAAGCTGGAATTGTCATGGCATCAATGAATCGTTTAAAGCGATTAGATATTTCAGGCAAGGCTGCACTCTTTGCAGGGCAAACTACAGATGATAAAGTTTTAATTAATGAAGGTAAATTTCACAAGGTTAGTAATTTCCTCGATAAGTTTAGTGAAATTTCTAATTCATATGATACTTTAATTATTAAATCTCATCCCTACAGTGCCGATCCCTTTGAAGCCATCTCAATTTCTCGTCTATTTAATAACTGTATGACGGTTACAGATAACTTTTACTATTTAATGTCTCACGAAAATATCGAGGCAGTATATAGTATTAGTTCGAGTACCTCAATTGAAGCTAGATATTTAGGGAAAGAAGGTCATCATTTGGCAAAATATCCGTTTCGCTTTACAGATGACTTTAACGAAGGTGAATTTCAATTAGGCTCTTTCTTTACTATTGACGATGTAATTTTTTCAGCAGACTTTTGGCGTAAAATTCTTGCACCTTTAGTAGCAACTAGTCCAATTACAGAGGTAAAAATACCTAAAAAACCAAACAGAATTAGAACTTCATTACGTAGCTTTTGGGGCTTTAATTTTGTTGATACAGATATAATTTGTCAATTATATAAACAGTAGGATAACCTCTTTTAGATTTTATTTACTGATTTGAGCTGAATTGTCGACTAAAAAAATTGAGAAATATTTTACCGTTCAACTAAAATCTCAAGTTAGAAAGATTTTAGACGAAAATAGTTCAATTGTTTATGTTATTGATTATTTAGGAGTATTTTGTGGAGAATTTTTAACTAATACAATAGACAGCTCAAATTATCAACAAATTATTACTCAATTTGACTATAATTTAAAAAAAATTGCTTCAATGCCAGCCAAATCTTACTAGAAAAATTGTTTAGGAACAATATCTTATGAATTATCATCAGCTAAGTCTAGAAATATTCAATTTAATTGAAAGCAATTTTTCTAAATCAGACAGAAATACTTTCTTATCCCAATTAGATACCTATGAAATAATCTGTGTTAAAAAAAATTCTACTTATGAGCAACAACTACCCAATAATTTATCGATAAATAAGCTTCCTCAATCAAGCGAAGCCGTAAATTATATTATTATCGGCAAAAACTATAATCCTTTTTTGAAAAAAACTGCTCTTGAATTTCATGGTTCTAATAATGTCTTTTTTGCTGCCAACAAAAGCAAAATTGGAGTTGGTGATATTAGGTTTTATGACTCACAAGGCATGGTAATTCTCAATGAAAACAGTCGTCACAAAAATTGGTTTACAGTTTGGATGCATTCACCAAATTCTTGTGTTTATTGGGGTAAAGATTCAACCTCTAGTGGAGTCACTTGTGTAACTAATGATTCCAAAGGAATTTTTATAGATGACGATTGTATGGTTGCAGCCAATACCTGGATTAGGTGTTCAGATATGCACGATATATTCGATCTAGATTCCCATGAAGTTATTAACAATGCTGCTGACGTGTTGGTGGAATCTCATGTTTGGATTGCTCAAGAATCACTAATACTCAAAGGAGCAAAAATAAAATCAGGATCGATTATAGGGGCTAGATCATTAGTTGCGAGCGAGATACCTCGCTTTTCTCTAGCTATTGGTTCGCCAGCAAAAGTTATCAAACAAAATGTTTCTTGGCATAGAACCAAAGTAGAAAGTGAACGCAAAGATGAACTAATGAGATTAGAGAAGTTGCTGCCAGTTAAACATTTTTAACTGCTGAAGGCTAAGATTGTTCGCTTGATTCCTCACTAAGTATTATTTAGATACTCTACTTAAAATGTATACAGAACCAATTCAAACTTCTCCTGCGTCTCATATCTATCAATTGCTTAAAATTGAAGCTTCTGCTATTAATAGAACTTCTGAACAGTTAGATCGAGAACAGGCAGCTCAAAGTATTGAGCTATTAAAGAATTGCCTGGGAAAAGTAATCATGACTGGGGTAGGCAAATCGGGGATTGTGGCAAAAAAAATTGCCGCTACTCTTACCAGCATTGGAACATTAGCTATCTATTTGCATCCTTGCGATGCGCTTCACGGTGATTTTGGGATCGTCACGAAAGAAGATGTTGTGATCATGTTGAGCAATAGTGGTGAGACTGATGAATTGCTAACCATGATTCCTCATTTAAAACTGCGCTCAGTGCCAATTATTGGCATTTTAGGTAATACTAAGTCAACCTTGGCTCTGCTTGCCGATACGGTTTTAGATGCTTCTGTCGATCGCGAAGCTTGTCCCCTTAATTTAGCCCCAACTACTAGCACTACCGTTGCTTTGGCGATTGGTGACGCCTTGGCAATGACCCTGATGCAGATCAAAGGTTTAACTCCAGAAGCTTTTGCCTTTAATCATCCTGCGGGAAGGCTAGGGAAACGCCTTACCTTAAGGGTAGCAGATTTAATGCATGGCATTGACTATCCTAAACTAACTCCCGAAGCAAAATGGACTGAAGTAGTCTGTGCTTTAACTCAAGGAGGATTTGGTGCGGTCAATATAGTTAACCTAGAGGGGGTGTTACTGGGGATTATTACAGATGGTGATTTACGTCGCTGGATCATGAAAATTCAATCAACTGAATTGGATTGTTTGACGGCTAAAGACATGATGACCATCAATCCGACGGTGGTTGCGCCTGAAACTTTAGCCTATGCTGCTTTGCAGCTGATGGAAAAACGCGAGTCACAAATTTCGGTTTTACCTGTTGTCGATCGCGAACAAAAAAGCATTGGTCTAATTCGTCTACACGATATCGTGAGGAGTGGTTTGTCATGAAAATTCTAGCAGTGATTCCCGCCCGTTATAATTCTCAAAGACTAGCGGGCAAAGTTTTAGCATTGATTGGTGATAAACCGATGGTGCAGTGGGTATATGAAGCAGCAGTAAGCTCTCGAGTATTTACTAAAGTTGTAGTGGCGACTGATAGTCAACTGGTAGCCGATCGCGTCGAGGCTTTTGGTGGCGAAGTTGAACTAACCAGTTCTCAACATACTACAGGTACAGATCGTGTAGCCGAAGTAGCCACCAGATATCCTGAATTTGCGGTGGTGGTAAATGTCCAAGGAGATCAACCTTTTGTAACTCCTGAGATGTTAAGAGAATTGGTCACACCATATCTAGAAGGAGAATTGCCAGAAATGACTACCCTAGCTTGTCCTTTAGACCAGGATACAGCATATCATGATCCTAACTCGGTCAAGGTTGTGTGTGGCCAAAAACAACAGGCTCTTTACTTCTCGCGATCGCCGATTCCTTATTATCGCAATCCCGTCAAAGTGCCAGTTTATCATCACCTAGGGCTATATGCCTTTCGTCAAGATTTTCTGGCAACATATACGCAGCTTTCCGCTACGCCGATTGAACAGTGTGAAGGTTTAGAACAACTGAGAGTTTTAGAACATGGCTACACTATTCGAGTCTGTCAAACGGCTAAAGCCGTAGTGGAAGTCAACACTGCTGAAGATTTAATTAAAGCTCAAAAACTAATTTTGGAGACAAATACATTATGGTCAGAACTCAAATCACAGATAGCTTAGCCGTTGGTGATCATTGTCCTTTAACCTTATTTGGTGGACCTTGCGTAATCGAATCTGAAGAATTCACCCTGAAGATGGCAAGAGAGATTAAAAAAGTATGCGATCGCTTAAAGATTAATTTTGTCTTTAAATCTTCCTTTGACAAAGCAAATCGCACCTCGATCAATTCCTTTCGTGGCTATCCGATTGAAGAGGGTTTGAAAGTTCTGCAAAGGGTGAAAGACGAAATCGGTGTACCCCTAGTGACTGATATTCATCTTCCCGAACAAGCGGCGATCGCTGCTGAAGTTGTCGATGTGCTGCAAATTCCTGCCTTCTTGTGTCGACAAACCGATCTTTTGGTGGCTGCTGCTGCGACAGGTAAAACTATTAATGTCAAAAAAGGTCAGTTTTTAGCGCCGTGGGACATGCAAAATGTGGTGACTAAACTAGAATCCTGTGGCAATAATCGGATCTTGTTAACCGAACGCGGTACTAGTTTTGGCTATAACACTCTAGTTGTCGATTTTCGCTCTCTACCTCAGATGCGTGCTTTAGGCTATCCTGTCGTATTTGACGCTACCCATAGTGTGCAAATGCCTGGAGGACAGGGGAATAAATCAGGAGGACAGCGAGAATTTGTGCCTTACCTAGCTCGTGCTGCTGCTGCCATTGGCATGGATGCATTGTTTATGGAAATTCATGAAGATCCCGATCGGGGTTTGAGTGATGGCCCTAATATGATTTATTTGGCGCAGTTAGAAAGTGTCTTGAAATCGATCTTAAACGTTCGTAATAGCCTTGAAGCCGATCTTTCTCTACCAGTCTTGGTCTAAGATAGTAAATTTAAAGAGGATTGGTTAAATCCAAGTTTTTCCTTTCCTCTAATTAAATTAACCGAATTTTTAACAAAACATTAACACTTGTCTATTAATTGTTTAAGATTAATCGAATTGGTAAATACAATCAGACTAAATCTATATGCTACAAAAAGAATTTAGTATAAATTGACTATGATAGAAACTAAATTAAGATCAAGTTTTGCTCAAGTTAAACTATTGGTTTTGGACGTGGATGGCGTACTAACTGATGGCGGACTTTACTATACAGAAAAAGGAGAAGTCTGTAAAAAATTTAATGTCAAAGATGGCAAAGGAATTAAGTTAATTATGCAAGCGGGAATAGAAGTGGCTATTATCAGTGCGAATGACTCTCCTGCCACAAACCATCGGGCGCAAAAATTAGGTATTACCAATTGTTTTATTGGTGTAGCCGATAAAATGATTGTCTTGCAAAATCTGTGTCAAAAACTGAATTTATCCTTATCTCAAGTAGCCTATATGGGTGACGATCTCAATGATTTACCTGTGCTTAAATCAGTTGGTGTTCCTCTCACCGTAGCCGATGCAATTCCTGAAAATAAAGCGATCGCTATCTACGTTACAGAACAATTAGGTGGTCAAGGTGCTGTCAGAGAAGTTTGTAATCTTTTGCTAAATCAAACTAAAGTTAATTCTCCAGATATCAGAGTAAATTAATCATGAAAAAAATTTGCATCGTATATGCTAACTGCCAAAATAAACTGATTGGCAAATATTTAAATCAATCTTCAGCTTTTAATCAAGAATATCAGATTCATAGATTCCCTGTACATTTATTAATCCAACAAAAATCGACTGTTCCTAATTAAACCAGAGTTCGGGTTAAGCAGATTAATTGGTGGAGATAGCTGTAAGCTAATAGCTTTTGAGATAGTTTGGATGCAACTCTACTATGAAAGAAGAACGGAAAATAGTATTTTTTAATTACCTTCAAAATAAGGATTTGAGCTAATCCCGAACGAACTCAGGTTAATTAAGCATAAAAGTTATTAGCTAAACAAAATAAATTAGATGAAGCAATAAAATCTTATAAACAAGCGATTGAACTAAATCCCGACAATCCTAATTCTCATTACATATTGGGTAATATTCAACTGCAAAAAGGTGATATTGATGAAGCTTTTGCTTCCTATCAACAAGCGATTGAATTAAATCCCCAACAAATGAATAAGATCTTTTCTCAGATAAGTGTAGTGATTAAAGAAAAAACCCAGGTTCATATCCATGTTAACGAGCGCGAACCACAATTAGTCTAAATTAGTTATTAAGAAAAAGGTCTGGCTGCTTCATAGCAAGTGAAATTCAGCCACCTTTTTTCTCTCAGTTTAATCAACTCCCTGGATCACGGGAGTAATTCCTTCATTTTCAAAAGGCCGTGGATTTCCTTGCCAATTAAAATCACTGATCTGCAAGCTAAAAGAACCAATTTCTAAGACAGGATTATAACGCAAGATAATATTATGAGTACGGCGACTATACTCCAGAATATAGTCACTACTAATTACATCGCGATCGCGTAAATCAATTGATGTTTGATACCCGACTCGAATTGGACCATAAATCTGCTGAGTTAGGTTAAGGGATAAAATTTGCCGATCTACTAAACGATCAAAGCGAAACGGCGATTCATCACCACGAAGATTTTGGGAATAGCTGAATTGAAAACCCGTATAATCGAGCCAGTTGCGGGAAAAATGACCGACTTGTCCTTCGATCCCAATCTTTCCTTCCAAAGATAGCTGAGAATCATTGTTGCTGTAGAAACTGCCGACTCCCGAAACCTGTGTAAATAGATTTAGATAGGGAACTATGGGAACAGGAGTATAGCGTAATCCCTGCTCTTTAGTGCTGGGTAACGCTTTACCAGTCCACAAAGAGAAATTCTTATCGAGAAATGCGGCTCCTTGGTATCGAGTTAAATTAATGCGATCGTTGCTTCGGTCTGCTGCTAGTAAATCTGCTCGATCGGTATCGCTATCAATGTTTTTGATCGATCCTTGGACATTTAAATTAACACCAGTTTTGCCTAAAGTTATTTGAGGCGAAGTGATTACCCCGCCAATACTCTCTTGCACAGTTTCAAAACCTAATGAGCCATTAAATAGGCGATCGCGATAGTTGTATTCTAGGGCTAGTTGATAGGGATTGTTGAGATTGCCGAGTCGATGCTGTAGCTCAACCTTGCTTCTTAAATTGTCTTCATAATTGTCTAGCTCGATCCCAGCTAAGGAAAGATCACCCTTCAAGGTTGTTCTCGGACTAAAATCGCCTTGAATAGCGGTAGTTACACCAAACACAGAGGGATCGATTAGTCCTCCTTGATCTTCATCACTAAAGCCAAACGCCGAAGGTAATAATGCTCGCTGTAAAAAATATTGCGGGGTAATGCTCCAGCTAAACTGCTGACCATCAAACAGCTTCCAGGTACGCTCTAGATATAATCCACCCCGCTCATCTCCATCAAAGGCAAAATTAAACAGTTCTGGTCTAAAAGCACGACTATTAAAGGCAAATGCGCTAACTAAAAGCGGAATTTTTAAACGATCATCAATCACTAATTTAGACTCAGTCGTGGCCAGCTTGCCATCAGTAGACTCTGACTGTTGAAAAGTAGCTGTTTTGGCTCTTAACTCTAATTCAGGAGGGGAAAAAGGATCGTTAGTCAGGCGAAGATTAGCCGCTGTCCAATTATTACCCTCAAAGTCTAATTTATCTGCCTCAAACCTCAATCGTTTAATGGTTGAACCACCAGTAGTATTATCATTATCTCCCAAAAGGTCGATTCCTTGGCTGCCCAGATTAAGCTCAATTCCTTCTGTAGCAGTAACGTTCGTTAATGGTTGACTATTAATTAAGCGCTCGCTCAAGGTTGGTTCTGCAACATTACCTGATCTTAACCGCTGGTTCAAGTTCGTATCTTGACTCAAAGTAGGCTGATAAATTTCTCCTCCCGCAGCAAAAACAGTCCCTCGATCCGCCACCAAATTATATTCAAATTTCTGCCCTCGCAAAACTTGTTGCCCTCGCTTGAGGACTACATTGTCTTGCGCCATTGCCAGGCGATCGTTTAAATTAATCTCCAGGCGATCGCTGGTCAGGACAGATTGCGCAAAGCGCATCACCACATTCCCTTGAGCCGTTACTATTCCTTTTAACTGATCGTATTCTTGGCGATCGGCAATTACCTCAATTACCTCTACCTGTTCGATTGCAGCTCCAGATGGAGCATCTTTGTCAGTAGGGATGATCAGCTTTTGGCGATCGCTTCTGGATTGGGTAATTAAATATTGAGAATAGTAAGCAGATTTGGGCGCAATCATGAAACTACTCTGGGTTGGTCGCAATTTATGCGGTAAATCAGCAGCTTTTGCCACTTTGGGCAACTCCGCCGCCGATAAAGAGGACTGTAGCAAACACACCCATAAGGTTATGCTAATGTAACAGCGCAACAAACTAACCATAAAGGGGTCTTGGCAACAACTCCGTAGTATAACTCTTTTAATTGGTAAATTAAGATACTACTTTGTCGATCGATCCCTTGTATGGCAATTAGCTCATCACTTATAACTTATAGCTATCTCCTAAGCTTCAAAAACAACCCTCAAATTACCACGCTTTTTCGCCACCCGACAGGCAGTAGTATTGCCCGAACGCTCAAATTCTAAATCAAGTATGGTCGAACCTACCTTAAGATTGTGTAAGGAAAGACGATTAACAGATTCGGGTAAAACTGGCTCAATGACGCGCACGCGATTATTAGCAGCATCGGGAACAAGATTAATTGCCACTTGTAAAAGTTGAAATAGCGTACCTGTTGCCCAAGCTTGAGGAGAACAGGCGACGGGATAGCGCACAGGAGTGTTTTCTTCCCTCCGTTCATATCCACAAAACAGTTCTGGTGGTCGTAGATAGGGTTGTTGAAGAGTCATATCAATAATTCCCGTCGCCACTTCGAGGGTTTGATCGACTAAACTAGAAGAGTCTCCCACAATTTCCCTGGCGGTAGCGCGTAAACCCAAAGCAGTAATGCTATTATCGTGAGGCCAAACCGAACCAACATGATACCCCATCGGATTATAAGCAGGAGACAAACTGCTCAAGGTACGAATGCCCCAACCACTAAATAAATCTGGCGCACGTAATCTCTCAGCTACGTTCATCGCTTTATCAGGCTTAAGAATACCCATTGCCAAACAATGACCTGGATTACTTGTGATGCTATCTACTGGTTTTCCCTCGCCATCTAAAGCCAAAGCACAGTAATCTAAATCGGGCAGCCAAAAGTCTTTGTTGAAGCGATTTTTGAGTTCTAAAGCCTCTCGATACCATCTGCCAGCTAGATCGGTTCTTTTCATGAGTTCAGCGATCGCACATAGACGCATTTTCGCCCCATAAACATAACCTTGAACCTCACAGAGGGTAATCGGCCCTGTGGCTAATTGACCTTGACGATTAACAATGCAGTCTCCAGAATCTTTCCAACCCTGATTGAGCAGACCACTAGGAGAATAACGAGTGTAAGCTAGATAACCTGTTGAGTTGCTGTTGCGATCAATCCAACTCATCGCAGCCAGAGCGTTTTCCCACAACTGTTCGATCGTATCGCGATCGCCACTCCAAGCATAATATTCAGCATAAAGAATCAGCCACAGCGGTGTAGCATCTACCGTACCGTAGTAGGGGGTGTGAGGAATTTCGCCACAGCGAGCCATTTCTCCCAGACGTAATTCGTGCAGGATTTTGCCTGGTGATTCTTCCCGCCATTGGTCTTCGATTGTACCCTGGTATTGAGCGAGGATAAATAAAGTATCTTTGGCAATTTTGGGATCGAGGATCAGGGTTTGCCAAGCTGCAATAATTGAATCTCGACCAAACAAGGTCGAAAACCAGGGAATTCCCGCCGATAAGAATTTTCGCTCTTCAAAACTTTGGCGCAGCAGATAAATATCTTGCTCTCCCCTCTCAATCAGGCGATTAAAGGTATTACTATCAGAGCGAATTATGGTAACTTGCTGCTGCCATTCTTGTAACTCCATCGACTCTGCTGCTTTTGCCTGCATTAAAGTCATGGGTGTCCCAACTTTGGAAATAGAACGATTATTAGTCAGCAACTGTACGCGATAGCCCAAATGTGTAGTTTGGTGGGGATGCAACTCGATGCGCCAAATAGCAGTATAACCTTTCAAATAGTCAGGCTGGCGAGCAGAAAATTGAATGCGAGACGAGCTTACCGCACCATCTAACCCTTGATAGGCCAAAATCAAATCTTCAATTGGAGTTGTCCTTGATGGCGATCGCGCCAAATTACTGCTCGAAAACTCGGAGCGAGATTCATAGATAAAAGGACTAATCGCTTGGTCGAGGTTGGCTTCAGAGGGAGCGGATTCTAAATTCTCAAGGGAGGTAGCTTCTGCTTCTACTGTTTCTATTTCTACTGTGCTATTTTCTGTCTCAGACACTAAACGTAGCAATTTGCCATGCTGCTTGCGTTCCCAGCCACGAATTTCAAACAGATCGACAAAATCGGCATCAAAACTCAGACTAAGTTCAAAACTAATTGGACTAGTACTGTAATTAGTAATCGCTAATTGTTCAAACAGTCCGCCATTGATCACAATTTCTCGTTCAATGCCAATCGTTTCTGCACCGATTTGTCGGTTTTCCAAATGAGGATTGGCACAAAGAATAGACATAGCGAAACCACGGCTGGCATTACTGCTTAGTAAAATCGGTAACTGACCATCAATTTGTAACTCCAAACGACTTAAAAAGCGAGTATCTTGGCAAAATAGTCCGACACTTGTGGTTACTTCTCCTGGCAAACAGCCAGGAATATTGCCCAGAGTGTCCGTAACTAAGAAAATATCGTCGTCTTTAAGAGTTAAAGTTGAAAGTCTCGAATTGTTGATCACGCACGGCCACTGAGGGAGCGGAGCAGTTTCGGCTGGAATATAGGTTTTGCCATCAAGTTCGAGAGGCTCTGTCATAGCACCTTAATAAGTTAACAATTTAGGCTTAGTTCATTAGTTAAAATTTTACGCCGTTAAGCGATTATTATCGACCGCTAAATTGGTCACGCGATTATTATCTAGGGACTGTTTAGTTAACAGTTTTTGATAAACTGCTTCGTAGTCATCAACCATGCGCTCAACACTGAATTTTGCCTCAACGCGATCCCGACAGGCAACTCGATCTATTTCCCTGATGCGGTCAAGAGCAGCAATACATTCCTCGACATTGTGACATAAAAATCCAGTTTTACCATCTTCAATTACTTCAAAAGTCGAACCCATAGCGATCGCAATTACAGGTGTACCGACTGCCATTGATTCTGTCATTACCAAGCCAAAAGGTTCTGACCAGGTAATTGGAAACAAAGTTGCTACTGCATTCCCTAACAGGGGGCATTTTTGCTGATGATTGAATTCACCCAAAAATTCAATTTGTTGACCATCAATCAGGGGTTTAATTCGATTTTGAAAAAATTCACGGTCTACAGGATCTATTTTTCCTGCCATTTTTAAATGCCAGCCAGTACGTTTGGCTATTTCAATTGCTAACTGCGGCCCTTTCTCTGGCGACATTCGACCTAAAAAAGCCAGATAAGGAGGATTATCTGGCTGAGGATAGAAATGATACTTGTCTGTATCAATCCCGTTATAAACGGTAGCTAGGTAATTTAATTGAAGATCGTTGCGTCGTTGTGAATTGGAAATACTGATAAAATTCTGTTGGCGAGCATCTCGCCACAACTGTTCAATCTGAGCTGGGATTATACCGTGAACTGTATGTAAGGTGGGAGTTTCAACGCGATTTACATAGGGAAAGACAACTTCTCCTATATGAGAGTGAATCAAATCAAATTCCCCAGCTTGATTAAAGACTCGATTGAGCTGTTGACTTTGATAAACTGGAATTTCTACTGAGCTTGCTTGTGCCTCGCGTAAACCTTTAGGACAACATGATTCTAAATGAGCCAGAGTTTGCGAATCCCCTGAAGCGAAAAGCGTAACTTCGTGACCTCGCCGCACCAATTCATCTGTAAGTAAGCTAACTATAATTTCCGTACCACCATAAGCAGTTGGTGGTACTCGTTCGCTGAGAGGGGCAATTTGAGCAATTTTCATCTTTAAAACTCCTAAAAATTGGCGATATCAATCAAAAATGCCAGCTGTACTATCTACTTTTTGATAGATTTCTACAGTTTATTTATTTGGTAATAATTAGTGATTTTGTTTTTAGGTTATCTTATAACTCTTTTAAAATACCTCTTCCTGAGGGTAGAAATAGACGCCAAATATACAGATAGTTTTAGGTATGACTGGAGTAAGTAATTGTGATAGTAAATGCATATTTCAATTAAATAAGCATTAATAAGTCTTACTTCCCTAACAATCTAAGTAGATTCTTTCTACCGTAGTTAAGCTTTTAGACAGTATATTGAGGTGATCGCTATTTTCTCAATCAGCGATCGCTTATTTAATATTAATCTCTTGAATTTGAATCTATTTAAGACTGAAGTAGAACTATTGGAACAATTTTTTATTGGGGTTTAAAAAGATAAAAAGATGATGAATTTAGCAATTTCTGAATCAGTAAAAGCTTGGTCGCAATTGATTCACTCTCTAATTATGTGGGGGTTATTCGTAACAGCAATCTCTGCTTGATCTTGATATTGAGAACTAAAAATTAGGCAAACTAGGAACGCTTCGCTTAAGTAGCGAGCAGCCCTAAAGGATTCCCTTCGGTCTCAAGTAGCAAGGTTTAAAAGTTGCCCTAACTTTTATACGTAATGGCTATAATTTGCCCTCAATCATCCCGACTAATCCCAAGAAAGAACAGTTTATTTCGATCTCTTGTTACAATTATTAACAAAGTTGTTAACGTCAGTCTTTAAAACTATCTATGCTTCAAGAGACAGTCTTATCTAAAACAGACATCATTACCGTTCCCTCCCAGGGGATCGACACCTATGAGGATACTGAGTTAGCTTATGATGAGCCTAATGCGGACTGGCGTTATAACCCAGAAACCAATAACGCTCAATATCGTAAGCGTCCTTTTTTGGTCGTAGGTCGTTTAATTGCTATTTTATTTCCCTTTACTCGCTTTGCACTAGGGGTATGGTGGGATACTTTTACTGGTAATTCTCTGCTTAAACAAAAAACCAGAGCGCGCCAATTAATTAAAATTTTAACTAAGCTAGGTCCTGCATACATTAAAATCGGTCAGGCGTTATCTACCAGGCCAGATGTTGTTCCTCCTGCTTATTTGGAAGAATTAACTACCCTCCAAGATAAGATTCCTTCTTTTCCCAATGAAGTAGCATTTCGCTTTATTGAGGAAGAATTAGGCGCAAGACCAGAAGAAATTTATGCTGATTTATCTCCACAACCCATCGCTGCTGCATCTTTAGGTCAAGTATATAAGGGTCGTCTTAAAACAGGAGAAGAAGTAGCAGTCAAAGTGCAGCGTCCTGGTCTTAACAGTCGTATTAGTCTTGATATCTACATTATGAGACTACTGGCAGGATTTGTCCAAGACAACATTAAGCAGGTACGTTCTAATCTACGCGCCATTATTGATGAGCTAGCGGAACGAATTTTTGAAGAGACTAACTATAATCAAGAGGGTCGTAACGCCGACAAGTTCAAGGAATTTTATGGCTATATGGAAGAAATCTATGTGCCAAAGATTTACTGGGAATATACGGGTAAGCGAGTCCTAACTATGGAATGGATCGATGGCACTAAACTTACCGATATTGAAGCAGTGCAGGCAAAAGGAATCGATGCTACTCATATTATTGAAATTGGCGTGGAATGTTCTCTCAGACAGTTGCTAGAACATGGCTTTTTTCATGCCGATCCTCATCCTGGTAACTTGTTGGCAATGGACAACGGTAAGTTAGCCTACTTAGACTTTGGCATGATGAGCCGAATCAAACCCTATCAAAGATATGGTTTGATTGAAGCAGTAGTTCATCTAGTTAACCGCGATTTTGAGGCTCTGTCAGAAGATTATGTGAAACTAGACTTTTTGACACCCGATACAGACTTAAGACCGATTGTACCTGCCTTAGCTAATGTCTTTGGTAATGCTTTAGGTGCTAGTGTTGCGGAACTAAATTTTAAGAGTATTACCGATCAGATGTCGGCAATGATGTACGAATTTCCTTTTACTGTTCCTGCGTACTATGCCCTAATTATCCGTTCAATGGTTACTTTAGAAGGAATTGCTATTGGTGTCGATCCTGAGTTTAAGGTTTTAAGTAAGGCTTATCCCTATATTGCCAAAAGACTTTTAACTGACCCCGCACCTGAACTACGAGCATCTCTAAAAGACTTGCTGTTTAAAGAGGAGGGTTTCCGCTGGCATCGCTTAGAAAACCTGCTCAACAACGCGACAGACTCTAGAGACTATGATTTTGATAGCGTAGTGGATCAGGCGCTTGATTATTTATATAGCGATCGCGGAGCTTTTATTCGGGATCGCATTACTGAAGAGTTAATTAGTGCGATCGATAGTATTGGTCGGCGAACTATCTTTAATATCTCGACTACTTTCCGTCAAAGAGTAGGCTTGGCAGTGCAAGAAACCCCCGTAGAATATAGGCAAGACTCTTACACTATGACTCACCTCAAAAATATTGTAGGTATTTTACAGCAAACTCCAGGCTTTAATCCGACTCGTTTAATTTCCGTTGTGGCTAAAATTATTACTAAGCCAGAAACCCAAAAAATTGGACAGAGAGTTGCTGAAGGTCTAGCTCAAAAACTAGCAGCCAGATTGATTAGAAGCTTGCTAGTAGATCCTCAACCTCAGACTTTAAAGGCTTTACCAGCAGCTAGGTAAAATCTGCCCCATCAAATTAATCTGCTGCTGTGGCTTAGATAAATTCTAAGCCATTTTTATTGATTTATCCTCCCATTTTTCTAATTCAACCTGAGTTCGGGTTAAGCAGATTAATTGGTGGAGATAGCTGTAAGCTCTAAGCTCTAAGCTCTAAGCTCTAGCTTTTGAGATAGTTTGGATGCAACTCTACTATGAAAGAAGAACGGAAAATAGTATTTTTTAAATACCTTCAAAATAAGGATTTGAGCTAATCCCGAACTCAGGTTAATTCAGACAACGATAAAGCTCATAATCATGTTGTCCTAACACACCATCAGACTGAGAATCGGCAACACAATTTTGGGTTGTTAGATCAATTTCAGCTGGAAAGTTGATCAGCCATAAATCAACAGGACGTTTTATTTTACTTAGTTGTTGGGTTAGTATTGCTGCTGAACTTTGAGCATTATTGTCCTGAGCTAGAAAAAATAGGGGAGAATCAATATTTTTTAGACTTTTTAAGCCCCAGGCAATACCGATCATTCTGCCCGTCTGTCCGTGATGTTTGTAGCTGGTGGCGATCGCAATTCTGGCTGTTGAACTTTTGATGATTTTTTGGGTCATGATATCGGGACGATGATTTTGGAGATAGCCTAGATTTAAGTTGGCGATCGCTCCACTCAATAGCCCAATGGATAGAAACGTAATGACGATTTTTTTGCTTGAGTTTGACGGAAATGTTGCTAGTTTTTGCTCTGGGAAGGTAAATTTAGACGAGTCTTCTTGCCAAAAAGGGACTAAGCTAGCTCCTATTAAGGCTATAACTACAGGAAAATAAACAAACTGAAACCTGCCTGCTAGAGTTAAATCCATGCCTAAACTATAGGTAATGCTAAAAAAAAGCGCGATCGCAGCTAGAAAATATTTGCTTAAGGCAGAAATTGCGTCTTGTTGCTGAGGATCTTGACGTTGTAGTTTTAGTCCCAAAGTTATACGAGGTAAGTTGCGCCACCAAAAAATTAGTGTTAGTAGTCCAGAAACAATAAATATACCCAAAGAGGCATTGTATACGGACGAAGGGAGCAGAATTACTATACTCATCAACCATAACAAAAATCTGCCGATTGGTTCTAGCCATTTTTCCGCAGCATTACTGGCATAGATCCATTCAGTTGGGGCGCTATTGCGATCCGCCAAGATGGTAGGCAACCAGACTAAACAGCCACTTAAAGAACCTAAAGCTACAAGGTATAGTTGTCGCCAATAAGGTTGAGTAAGAACAGCTCGATCTTGTCGCCATTGCAGCCACATTAGCTGGGCAATAGCGATCGCCATTGCCATTAGGCTCAAAACGAAAAAGTAGTGGGTGGCAATCCCCAGACAGTTAACGACAATCCAAATAGTCACCAGCCCAAAAGATATAATTTTTTGTCGCTTAATTGCTCGAACAGCGCAGACATAACATGCTAAAGAAGCGATAATGATTAAAATCACCAGGGTGTAATGACGCGCCTGAGTTGATAAAAAAATGCCGAACGGTGAAATTGCCATTACAGCAGCAGCTATTTGTCCGCCCACCAGAGAACGAAAAGCAAATCTGGAGAAGTAAAAAATTGCGGGGATGGCAAGAACTCCCAATAAAGCCGAAAGCGATCTTGCTGCCCAAATAGAAACTAACCCGTTAACGGGCGGAAAAAGTTTTAACCACAAATGAGTTAACACAAAATAGAAAGGAGGATGAGTACTTTCTGTTTGCAAAAGTCTGATAACATCACCGATTCCTGCTTGGGGGTTGAGCTGAAGTGGTTCTAAGAGAGTTTGTCCCCCAATAAATTGATTTAAAGGAACATCATAAAAACTATTTCCAAGACTAAAAACAAGGGTGGCGCTTTCATCAGTCCACGGTGGCAATGTTTCTAGATGGATAAAGCGTAGACAAGTTCCAATCGTTATCCATAACAGCAATAGCCAATAATGTTGATAGGGCATTTAATTTAAGAACTAGGTAATCGAGACAAATCTTCACAGGGTTGGTTTAAGCGCATAAATCTTCAAAAAACAGTTTATACCAATTCTCAAAAATAGCTAGTACCGCTTCGCTTAAGTAGCAAGTAGTAAGTAGCCCTAAAGGATTCCCTTCGGTCTCAAGTAGCAAGTTAGATATAATCAGGGTTTCAGGCTGACAAAATGGTAGCTTTATTTATGCCTACGTCTACTAGAGAGATAAATCTAAAAATTTCGCTAGCTTCACGATCAATAAGCGAGCAAAAACCCAGGGTCAGTTGGTAAACAAATCAATCATCCGTATTTATCTTCTTGATGCATATGCCCTCAAGGATTAGCTAGTCCTTTAGGGAACATTTTTTTCAATGCTGGCATAGTTTCTGGTACGTGACGGATGGTTGGAAAGTTTATCCAATGTATATTCAGCTGCGGAATGCAGTGAACGCAGGCACTTGAATTCAATTCAAGTGTACCGTTCACCTGAAGATCATTTAGTAAGTAAGACTTACATGACCAGAGTTGAGGGAGAAAATACGCGTCTTAAACATTATTTGGCTAGAATACGGCGTAAAACTTTCTTTTGCTCTAAATCCATAGATATATTGAAGTATTCCATCCGCCTGTTGCTATTCTATCTGAAATTTAAAACTATACCTGCTTCTATTTAAAGCATTACGCATTCACCAACGTCTCACAGGGTTGGTTTAAGGCGATCGCGGTAATATTAGACAAAGTGGTTTCGGCAATATTATTCAAAGCCTCTGCCGTAAAGAAAGCCTGGTGTCCTGTAATAATTACGTTAGGAAAAGTAAGCAACCGTTCAAAGTCATCATCTTGGATAATTTCTCCAGATAAATCTTCAAAAAACAGTTTACCTTCTTGTTCGTAAACGTCTAGTCCTAAATAACCAATTTGTTGGGATTTTAAGCCTCGAATTACCGCCTTCGTATCGATCAATCCCCCGCGACTAGTATTAATTAACATCACTCCTGGCTTCATCTGGCTAATTGCTGCGGTATTAATTAAATGGTAATTATCTTCCGTGAGGGGACAATGGAGACTAATAATATCTGATTGAGCAAGCAAATCCTCTAAACTTACATATTCCCCAAATTGCTCGGCAAACTCCTGATTAGGATTTAAATCATAAGCCAGTATCCGACAGCCAAAACCATGGAGAATTTGACCCGTGAGACGACCAATTTTTCCCGTCCCAACAATGCCCACAGTGCGACCATGCAAATCGAAACCCAGTAGTCCATTCAGGGCAAAGTTACCTTCACGGACACGATAATAAGCCCGATGTATTTTGCGATTGAGAGTTAAAATTAAGGCGATCGCATGTTCGGCTACGGCATGAGGAGAATAGGCAGGTACTCGAACAACCGCCAGCCCCAATTCAGCAGCAGCTTCAAGATCGACGTTGTTATACCCCGCACATCTCAGGGCAATTAATTTAACCCCTTGACTACTCAAGATTTGAATTGTTTCTCGATCCAGGCGATCATTGACAAAAACACATACCGCCTCAAACCCAGAGGCTAAACCTGCCGTTTGCGCATCTAAACCAGCATCTAAAAACTTGAGTTCATGACCATATTTTTGATTAACTTGAGCCAAAAACTGGCGATCGTAAGGTTTTGCGCTAAATACTGCAATTTTCATCAATTAGAAGCCATTCCAGCCGATTGTTGCGCCATTTCCATAAAGATATCGTGGGTGCTATGAACCTCTTCTCCTTTTTGCGGTTTTCTTTGTCTAAAACTTCCGTCTGACTGCAATTCCCAAGCCTTACGGTTATCCGCCAGCATCACCCCCAAAATTTCCTGAAGATCGCGAAAAATTTCAGGGCTTTCAATTGGCGTAACCGCTTCGACTCGACGACTCAAATTACGGGTCATCCAGTCAGCACTACCGATATAAATTTCTTCTTGTCCGTCATTATGAAAATAGAAAATACGTGAATGTTCTAAAAAGCGCCCAATAATACTAATAACGCGAATCTTATCACTGATCTTGGGTAATCCTGGTCGCAAACAGCAGATCCCTCTAATAATTAAATCAATTTCAACTCCAGCCTGAGAAGCTTCATACAGCGCCTTAATTACTGGCTGATCGACTAATGAGTTCATTTTAGCGACAATCCGTCCTGTTTTGCCTTGACGGCAATTTTCCGCCTCGCGATTGATCATCTCGACCATGCGCTCTCGCAGATTAACTGGAGCAACCAGCAATTTACGATAGGATTTTTGCCGAGAATAACCAGTTAAGAAATTGAATAAATCCGTTAAATCTGCCCCCAAGTCTTCTCGACAGCTTAACAAACTCAAATCTGTATAAAGTTTTGCGGTTTTAGGATTATAGTTGCCTGTCCCAATATGAACATAACGGCGAATTTTCTCTTTTTCTTGTCGTACTACTAAAGTAATCTTAGTGTGGGTTTTAAGTCCAGTGACACCATAAACTACATGAACTCCTGACTGCTCTAATTTTTTTGCCCACAGGATATTATTCTCTTCATCAAAGCGCGCTTTAAGCTCGACTAATGCCACTACCTGCTTATCATTCTGTGCTGCGGCAATCAAAGCTTTGATGATTGGTGAATCTCCAGAGGTACGATATAAAGTCATTTTGATCGCCAGGACATTGGGATCGTGGGCAGCTTCGGTGACAAAGCGCAGAACAGTGTTACTAAAGGAATGATAGGGATGATGTACTAGCAAATCACCATTACGAATCACGTTAAAAAAGTTGTTTCCTTCACTCATGGAGTCATTTTCTTCCTTTAACCAACTCAAACGATGAGGAAGTACGGAGTTCCAGGGTTTATCTTTAAGATTGCTTAGGGGTAGGGATAAAAAAGACATCAAATCCCCTAAGCTGAGTAAGCCATCAACATCATAAACATCGTTTTCTTCTAAACTAAGTTCTTGAATAATCATCGAGCGTAGTTCAGTAGGAATCGAAGCTTCTACTTCTAACCGCACCGCCGACCCCCCAATACGTCTTTTTTGTAGCTCTTTTTCAATTGCTAGCAATAGATCATCTGCCTCGTCTTCTTCGACCGAAATATCGGCATTACGTGTCACTCGAAAGGCGTAAGACTCTAAAATATTCATCCCCGAGAATAAATACTCTAAATTATGAGTCACAATCTGTTCTATCGGCACACCTGTCCAAACTCCAGGATTACCTCGATACTTTTGTCTTAATTCTTCTGGTAAAGCCACGAAGCGAGGTAGTACTTTGGGAACTTTTACTCTGGCAAACAATTCCTCATCGATTTGAGGATCTTTTAAAACTACCGCCAGATTCAAGCTCAGATTAGAAATATAGGGAAACGGATGAGATGGATCTACTGCCAGAGGAGTTAAAACAGGAAAAATATAGTCTTCAAAATAACTATTAATATAAGTTCTTTGCTCTTGATTAAGATCGACATAATTAAGCAGATAGATTCCTGATTTGGTCAAGGATTTTTTCAGTACTTTTTCAAAATGCTGATGTTGTTCTTGAAACATCGGGGTCAGAATTTTAGTAATCGCCTCTAGCTGCTGTTGGGCTGTACGCCCATCTGCCGACAGTTTACTCACTCCTGCTTCCACCTGTTGTTTTAAAGCAGCAATTCTGACCATAAAAAATTCATCTAGGTTCGAGCTAAAAATCGCCATAAATTTAAGACGTTCCAATAATAGCGTTCTCTCATCTAGTGCTTCAGCTAAAACTCGTCGGTTAAATTCTAGCCAACTTAATTCTCGATTGAAATAATACTGAGGATCGCTGAGATTAATGGCACTATTAGTGGATTTGGTACTGGTCATTGTTTGGGCGCTTACCGAATGAATATGAATATGTAGAGTAGAGAGATTATCTGAAATACTTAAACTTAAATATTTACTACAAATGACATGACTGGGGGAGAGTTTATCTGGATCATTCTTTTTTGTATTTCATCTTATAAAAGATTTTAGTTAGTCAAGTTGGCTGTTAAAATCTTATCCTAAATTAATACAGGAACTTCATCTGCCCATAGTAATAAATGCTGTCTAAGGATTGATTAAGAAGTAGCTTTTGATAGCTAAATTATTTGCTGATTTTAAGTAACTCTTGTCGGTAGTAAGTACTAATTTGATATAATACATTTTCTTAGACATCAAGATAATTATCGGAGTTCGCCATTTATACGCCTCCTTTAGCTCGTTTAATTGAGCAGCTACAGCTTTTGCCTGGAGTCGGGCCGAAAACCGCCCAAAGATTAGCCCTGCATCTCATCAAACGCCCAGAAAAAGAAGTCCAGGCACTCGCTCAGGCACTGATCTTTGCCAAACAACAAGTTGGCCTATGTAAGGTTTGTTTCCATCTTTCTGCCGAACCTATCTGTTCGATCTGTAGTAATCAAAATCGCGATCGCACTACGATCTGTGTTGTTGCTGACTCTCGTGATACCATTGCCCTGGAAAAAACCAGAGAATACCGTGGTCTATATCATGTCCTGGGGGGAGTAATTTCGCCGATGGACGGTATTGGTCCTGAGCAGCTTAATATTGAGGCATTGGTGCGTCGTATCACTAAAGAACAAATTGAAGAGGTTATTTTAGCGATTAGTCCCAGCGTTGAGGGAGAAACTACTACGCTATACATTAATGGATTGCTTAGACCTTTTACTAAAGTTACGAGAATTGCCTTTGGCTTACCCATGGGCGGGGATTTAGAATACGCCGATGAGGTTACCCTGGCAAGAGCCTTAGAAGGTAGACGGGAATTGGATTGATTTTCTGGCGTTGCTGAATCCAGGTATGAAATTGATAGTATTACTGTTCGTAGCTATTAGCTCTCAGCCATTGGTGACAAGTTAAGAGACTACGCTGTTTGTCAAATGGTTATTAGCTCTAAGCTAATAGCTTTAGGAATCCTTTAGGACATTTCATCACATTGGATAGTTATTTGTCCTTTTTTTTCACCTTAACTTTTACTTGTTTAGGAATTGATTTATATTTATTATTGACATAATTCTGTAACCAAGGTTCTGAAACATCGGTAACTCTGTCAATACCAGAAGACAGGAATTTTTTCTAAAAGCAACTTGTCAATCAGATTTTTGGTTTCTTAACGAATAGTTTTATGCTGTGGATTTTCCACAAATTGTCTGCCGCAGTCTCGACATTTATAATTTTGCTTGCCATTGTGAATTTTTCCGTTTTTAACAATTTGTTCCGAATTACATGAAGGACAAGATGGAAAAATTACTGCCATGAAAATCAAAGAATCTACAATTCACTATTTTATATCCTTACATCTTTAGGACTACCCTTATTTGGAATGACTATAACTACTAAAATTGTTTAAGTACCGCTAGCATAGTTTTAGCGCTGCTGGATCGACAAATCAGGTGAGCAGATGCTGAAGTTTGTTACAGTGTTACAGTCTCTGCTCACCCGAACACTCTATAAATAAGTGCAGGAAAAAAGTTAATCTAATAGTAGTCTAACCACTTAAAAAGTACTGTAAAGCCTAATGCACCATACTTTTTCTTTCCTGATATTGACAAATAATTTTCTGTGAGATGGTTGAAGGCATACGCTTAACTCCAGAATTAATTTGCATGATATATTGTGCTGGTTTGTTTATGTTGAGAAAGTCTAAAATGCGATTAATCTGTCCTGGGGCATCATCTATGATATCTTCATAGATTACTATTAAAGGCTCTATTTGATAATTGGCTAAGGTTTTTTTGAGACGATCTTCTTGCTGCTCAATAAAGAGAACTTTCTGTTCTACATCATTAAGTAAATTATCGTCAATTTTAATACTTTCCAATTGAGATTGATAGCTATTTTTTTTAGCATCGCTATGAAGATGCCAAACCTCAGTTTTTTGAGCCAAGACTAATGAAATAGCTTGGGCTAGCTTATCTTTTCTAATTAAGAGAATAAACTGATCGATAGACTGAAAAATTTGTTCAAATTCAGGTTTTGCTCGTTGCAGTTCAAACAAGAAATGGGATATTAGCTTAGTACCAAATACACTATTACTAGTAGTACGATACTCCATCAGATTATGTAGTAACTTAAGATAATTAAAACTACAGTGACGAGTTAATTCTTGCGTCGCCAACCGCAGATGTTCTGAAGGATGTCCAGCGATCGCAGTAGAGTCAAGCAAGTCGCAAAGATAGGTTGAACCAGAGCGAGGTGTTGTTAGAATAGCGTAAGATTTTTTCGGTTTTTGATGATCTTGAGAAGCAGTTTGCAATAAATAGCGATCGCACAACAAATTAATAAATATATCAGCAAATAATTGCAATATAACAGGATGAACAACCGTACTTAGCTGTTGAGCAACGGTAAACAATAAAGATGCTTCATTTTCTAAAGAAACCACTACAATTGCTTGATATGAATTTAAGTCGGGAACATTATTGAGTTCTACTATTGTCTTAGTAGACAAATCATAGTAATAGTTTTGATCTATCTTTTGATGATTACTAAAAAAGTTTTTAATGTAGGTTAAAGGAGCAGCATCCCCGACAAAAAACAATCTTGTATGTGTTGATAGCTGTTTCAAAAACCTCGTTTCTTCAATAGCTTGAAATATTTGGGTTAATTCCATATTTATATAGTGGTAATATTTTATTTGAACTGAAATTTACCTACTGCTTGAATCTTTAATTTTACTGATATTTTCGATTGAAAATAAATTCTGAATTTCCTTGGGCGATCGCCAAAGCTATTTTTAGTCTCATCAAAGTAACTTATTTCTGCCGACAAATCAACTTATTTGAGCTTAACTTGAATTTTATGTAATATATATATTCCAGCAAATTTAGGAGAACTAAGCTACAATCTGCTGCAAGAATGCAGTTAACAGCTTTATAGCTTTAAAATCTAATGGTTGGTTATTTAGTTTTTCTAACAATCTATGTGGGATTATATGCCTTATTTGCTTTGGGCTTAAATTTGCAGTGGGGTTATGCCGGGTTGATTAACTTTGGTCACGTAGCCTTTATGACTGTGGGGGCATATACAACAGTTCTGCTGAGTTCTCAAGGCGTACCACTTATCTTAGCAGCGATCGCAGGAATCGCGATCGCTGCTTTGCTCGGATTATTAATTGGCTTGTCCACTTTAAGACTGCGGGAAGATTATCTAGCGATCGTTACCATTGGAGTTTCCGAAATGTTACGTTTAGTAGCACTCAATGAGGACTGGTTAACCAAAGGGTCTTTTGGAGTTCGAGGCTTTCCTCTACCTTTAGAACGTTTTGACCCTAATTTAGTGCAAAAATATTTTTTGATTGCCATTTTAACTGTGCTGGCTATATTCGCTGTGGGGCAACTATGGCGTGGTTTGCGATCCCAATGGCGAGAAGGGAAAGAAATTCAGGGTACAAGCTATCAACCTACTCAAAAAGTTAGTTTGCTGATCTGGGGAATTATTGGCTTGGGAGTAATTCTGGGTATTTATGTTAACAGTTGCTTTGCTTTGTTGGACTATAACTATAAAGCAGGTTTAATGCTCTTGGTTTTATGGACGGTAGCCATAGTTTATTGGGGTCTAGAGCTACTAGCCAAATCACCTTGGGGTCGAGTATTAAAAGCGATTCGCGAAGACGAAGAAATTGCCACTGCGTTGGGTAAAAACGTCTTTTGGTATAAGCTTCAGGCATTTATGCTCGGTGGTGCGATCGCTGGTATTGCAGGCGCATTTTACGCCTGGCAGTTAACTACTATTTATCCGAGTAACTTTGAAACTCTTGTTACCTTTAACGTTTGGACAATGGTGGTTCTCGGGGGAGCAGGAAAAAATCCTGGGGCATTATTGGGCGCAATTATTTTTTGGGCTTATGATGCTTTAACTCGCTTTTATTTACCCAAATTAGGTTGGTTTGATAGTTCACAAGAAGGCGCTTTTCGCATCATGATCATCGGTTTAATTTTGATGATCCTAATGGTGTGGCGACCTCAGGGAATTTTGGGCAAGAAAGAAGAGTTAACTTTGAGCAGTTAGCCATGAGCATTGAAACTAAAAACCTCTCCTAATTACAAGAGAGGTTGGGAAGTATTGATTAATTTGATTAATCGATGCTGCATAATTGAAATCTGGAAATTAAACCCTTAAATCAACAATAACGATTAATTTAACCAGCCTTTAAGACGACGAGCTACCTGAGGACGGCGCAGTTTACGCATTGCTTTACTTTGAATCTGACGTACTCTTTCACGGGAAAGACTAAACATACCCCCAACTTCTTCAAGGGTGTAGGGTTGACTGGTAGACAAACCATAACGTAAGCAAATCACATCTTTTTCTCTTTGAGTCAAGACATCATCTAAAACATCAGTGATCTCCTGGCGCATCATGGTTTCATTCATTCGCTCTTCAGGCAGTTGTAGTTCGCTATCTTCTAGCAAATCAACTAATTCTGTGTCTTCTGCCTTTCCGACACGATGGTTTAAAGACAAAGATTGACGGCGCAATTCTAATAATTGACGCAGTTGGGTAGGGGATGTTTTTAACTCTTGAGCCAACTCATCTTCGCTGGGATTGCGTTGAAGTTTTTGTTTGAGGTGGCGCTGGGCTTTTTTGAGTTTGTTTAATTTTTCAACAATATGAATCGGTAAGCGAATAGTACGGGCATCATTGGCAATGGTACGGGTAATTGCCTGACGAATCCACCAGTAGGCATAGGTGGAGAACTTGTAGCCCTTGTTGGGATCGAACTTTTCCGTGGCTCGATTCAGTCCAATTGCACCTTCTTGAATTAAGTCTAGGAAAGGAACACCTCGGTTAAGATATCGTTTGGCGATCGAAACTACTAAACGCAAATTGGAGCGGATCATTTTACGTTTTGCGACTTTCCCGCGATATAGCAGCATTTCTAACTGTCTTGGAGATTCTAATTCCATCGCTGCCGATAATTGCTCTTTAGTCGGCTGTTGCTGATTTTTTTCTCGCAGCTTTTGCTTAACCTTTTCAACCTGCAACATTAATTTGACATCATTTGCCAAGATAATTTCTTCTTCTGCGGTTAAAAGAGGATAACGAGCCATCTCTTTAAAAAACGCGCCAATATTATCTTCCAAAGGAAGCTTGCGCCGACTACCCGTCCCAGAAACCTGATTCCCATCAGAATATTCTGCCTCAACCAGTTTAAAGTCTTCGCTCAGATCATCAGTAACTTCGTCGATCGCAATGTCTATAATGTAGCTGTCTTTTTCTGTCAATTTCACTGTCGTCATGGGCTTATTTCCTCTTTTACTAAAAAGATTTTTTAGGTGTTTAACGGAAAATTTATAGGTGTTCTTGAATTAAAAAACGAGTTTACATTTATTTTGCTTATATCAATCGACGAACTTACTTATGAGCATAAATACCGATATGAATGATAAGCAATGTAACTTATCAACCAGAAAAATAATTTTTTGTTATCTAAGCTTTACTTTGGTTATTAAGCTCTCACACTTCCGAGTTTTTATATAAAAAAGACAGATTTTCTTAAGGTTTTTTTTACTGTAGATAGAGTATTTTTATAGATTACTTAACCTAGAATGAATAGCTGTGTTTAGCTTGTAATATTGGTTAGAGCTTAGTTAAATGATTGAAACTGAATCCGTTTGTCAGTGTATTATTCCAGCATAATCTCTTAATATACTGTCACAAAATTAGATAAAAAAATGTATTCCTCTTTACTTTGAATTGCTGTTTGTAAGAAGGTAATGACCTCAAGGTATGTTTATTAATATTGGTGATTTATTTGACATTAAGATTTTAGCTGTTGATTTATGACATTAATGTTATTTAACATACAAAAAAAAGTGTTTCTACCAATATTTTATTGTCTGCAAGTCAATGAAACTAATTATCCACATAAAGTGGCTCTTAAGATAGTATTCTTGTACGTAGACTAAAATAAGGTTTCAATGCCAACTGATACAGATCAGGATATGTCCTCAAGAAATAGTAGCGATCGCCATAAACTAACGCTTGATGGTCAACCCACTGCGTATGCTTCTCTCTACAAATCAGCGATTCAAACTAGCTTGTTAGTTGCTGAACCAGAAGTAGACTATCAAATTGATCCTCCGCAGTGGGTAGAAGTTTTAGTTGATTCTCCAGGGGAAACTCAAGGATTGTATACCTACAGTCTACCGCTTGAGTTAAAAGTACAGTCTGGAGACATAGTAGCTGTTCCCTTCGGTATGCAGATAATAGGGGGGATTGCGATCCGTCTGATTCCCTCTCCTCCTGCGGATTTGAATCCTGCCAGAATTCGCCCTATAGAAGACGTAATTACTTCAGGGTTTTTTCAAGATACCTATTGGCAGTTGCTAGAAAAAATTGCTAACTATTACTGTACTGATCTAATGAGTGCAATTCGGGTGGCTCTGCCTCCTGGTTTATTAGGGCGATCGCAAAGAAGAGTTAGATTAAGTTCCACTCTGCCTCCTGGTGCAGAAACTTTCTGTAGTGTAGTAGCAGGAAAAGTTTTGAGATTGTTACAAAGTCAAAAAGACGGCGATTATAGTGTTAATTATCTCAGAAATAAGGTAAAAGGGGCAAGCCGTGGGATTAAAGAACTAAGCAAAAGGGGGTGGGTAGAAAATTACCTCGAACCGCCTCAACGAGCCAAGCCCAAGCTGAAAACTGCCGTCACTCTAGCAACCAGTATTTTGCTTGAGGATCTCACTAGCAGACAGCAAGAAATATTACAAATGCTCAAAAACAGGGGAGGAGAGCTATGGCTCAAAGACTTAATTGATTTATGCAGTACTACTTCCACTACGGTTAAAAATTTAGAGGCCAAAGGTTGCGTTGTTCTTTCTGAACGAGAAATTTTGCGTCAAGAACAGGGTGTTCTCCAAGCAGCAGATCGACCCAAAGAGCTTAGTCTGGATCAAAAAGATGCTCTTGCAGTAATTAATGCCCAACAAAATTATGCTCAAATTCTGCTGCATGGCGTAACAGGTTCAGGCAAAACCGAAGTTTATCTTCAGGCGATCGCACCGATCTTAGAACAGGGAAAATCTGCTTTAGTGTTAGTCCCTGAAATTGGTTTGACCCCTCAGCTGACTGACCGTTTTCGCGCTCGATTTGGGACACAAGTCTGCGTATATCACAGTAAATTATCGGCTAATGAACGTTACGATACTTGGCGACAGACAATTCAGGGAGAACCGCAAGTAATCATTGGTACGCGCTCGGCGATCTTTGCTCCTCTGCCCAATTTGGGCTTAATTGTCTTGGATGAAGAACATGACTCCAGTTTTAAGCAGGATCGTCCGACCCCTACCTATCACGCCCGTCAAGTGGCTCAATGGCGGGCTGAGTTAGAAAATTGCCCTCTAGTTTTAGGTTCTGCCACTCCTTCTTTAGAAAGTTTAACCGCAGTAGGGGCGATTCGCGAATCGCCCCTACAGAATGAAACAGGAACAGAAAAATCAGCTGCCTCATCTGTATTTTATTTATCGTTACCCGAAAGGATTGCTTCACGCCCCTTACCGCAAGTATCAATTATCGATCTGCGTCAGGAATTGAGTCGCGGGAATAGATCTATCTTCAGTTTATCTTTGCAAAATGCGATCGCCGACATGAAATCCCAAGGACAACAGGGGATTTTATTTATCCCCAGGCGAGGACACAGTACTTTTGTTTCCTGTCGTAGTTGTGGATATGTTATGGATTGTCCAAACTGTGATGTTTCTTTATCCTATCATCATACTCATGAGGGCGCAGCCAAACTATTGCGCTGCCACTATTGCAACTATACTCAGATCCAGCCGAAAATCTGTCCAGAATGTAACTCTCCCTATCTCAAGTTTTTTGGTAGCGGCACCCAAAAAGTTACCCAGGAATTAGCCAAATTATTTCCTGACTTACGCACAATTCGCTATGATAGCGACACCACCAGAAATAAAGGCGCACATCGTCAGTTAATCGATCGCTTTATTCACAAAGAAGCAGATCTTTTGATCGGCACTCAAATGCTCACCAAAGGTTTAGATATTGCGGGAGTTACCCTTGTGGGTATTGTTGCAGCAGACGGGTTGTTACATCGCAGTGACTACCGTGCAGCCGAAAGAGCTTTTCAGACTTTGACCCAAGTAGCAGGTAGAGCCGGTCGGGGAGAGCTTCCAGGAAAAGTAATTTTGCAAACCTATTCCCCCGAACATCCTGTCATTCAGGCTGTTCAAACTCATAACTATCATGATTTTAGCCTAACTGAGCTAGAGCAAAGAGCCGAACTAAACTATCCCCCCTACGGAAATTTAATTCTGATTAAACTGAGCGGTATTGACGAGCAGGAAGTAGCTCAAGCTGCCCAAAGCTTGGCAGATATATTGATTGAAACCTTAAACCCAGAATACGAAATTTTAGGTCCAGCACCAGCCAATATTATGCGGGTTGCCCGTCGTTATCGCTGGCAAATTCTCCTCAAGTTTCCCGCAGCAGCCAAGGATAATTTACCCGATCTTAATACTTTACTGCGATCACATTTACCTCGATCCGTCAGCATGACTATTGATGTCGATCCGATTAATATTGAATAAACAGTTGCCATAGTTCTATTTAGGGAAATATAAAAGGTAGGGTGTGTTACTGCGAAGCATAACGCACTAATCTCATCTAATCCCATCCTAAATATTATGGTACAAAGTTAGAAATTGATCTTGATATTTCTAAATCGAGAATCGCACGTAAAGAAAGTAATTTATGGCAGCGTCGTTTCTGGGAACATTTTATTAGAGATGAGACAGATTTTGTCAATCATTGTGATTATATTCACTACAATCCCGTTCATCATGGATTGTGCAATCAACCACAGGGAGGAGCTTTTTCTAGCATTCATCGATTTATTCGCTCTGGTATTTATCCATTAAATTGGAGTAACGCGATCGATCTTGATCATATAATCGAAAATCTATGATGGTGCGTTACTACCTTTTTACTCATGTTTCCCATCAACAACCTGCGAGATTTGGCGCAAATTCAACAAACAGAATACGACGTAATTATTATCGGTGGCGGAATTAACGGTGCAGGTGTCGCCAGAGATGCTGCTCTAAGAGGACTCAAGACGATCCTGGTCGAACAGAATGACTTTGCTAGCGGTAGCTCTAGCTGGTCTAGCCGTCTGATTCACGGTGGTTTGCGCTATTTAGAGCATTTTGAATTTCCCTTAGTTAGAGAGTCTTTAAAAGAACGAGAAATTCTACTCCGTATCGCACCTCATTTAGTCGCGCCACTACAGCTTACTATCCCTGTATATCGCGATTGCGCGAAGCGCAACAGCAAAGCTGATCGCTCTCGTCCTTATTGGCAGATTTGGGCAGGGATGATGCTCTACGATCTCTTGAGCTTTGATAAAACCCTTCCTGTTCATCGGATGTTGCCCCAGGCAAAATTTAAGCAGTTATTTCGCACCCTGGAAGCAGAAAATCTGGTCGGTGGTTCACAGTATTATGATGCTCAAGTCGCTTTAGCGGAGCGTCTTTGCCTGGAAAATATAATCTCGGCTCAAAATGCTGGAGCGATCGCTCTTAACTATCTAGAAGTGATGGAATTGCCCCTTGAGAATTCTCGCATTACTGGCGTTGTCTGCCAGGATAAGCTAACGGGACAAAGAATCGTTCTTCGTGGTAGTCCAGATGCCGTAATTATTAATACCGCAGGACCTTGGATCGATCAGGTATGTCAACGAGGTAGCAAAGCGGGAAATCAATTTACTATTGGCAACGCAAACAAGAATGGTGGCACCAAAGGTAGTCATCTTGTAGTTGACAAATTTCCTGGCGCACCCGCAACAACTCTCTACGTTGAGGCGAAATCTGATGGTCGTCCTTTTTTTATTATTCCCTGGTTAGGTAAGTACCTCATTGGCACTACCGACCTATCCTATCAAGGTGATCTTAAGCAGATTAAAGCTGACAACCACGAAATTGACTATTTATTGCAAGAAGTTAATAGTGTTATCCCCACGGCTAACTTAAAACGGGATGATGTTCGGTTTACCTATTCGGGTGTGCGTCCTTTACCCAACTCCGAAGGAAAAAAACCAGGCAGCATTACCCGCAAGCATATTATTTTTGATCACCACCAAGAAGGTGTGGACAATTTATTTTCCCTAATTGGTGGGAAGTTAACTACCTATCGCCACGTTGGGGAAGAAATGGTAGATCAGATCCTCAGACGCATGAAGCGATCGCCTAGATCTTGTCAAACTGCTTTTCTACCCCTGCCTGGCTGCATTCTACCCCAAGACAAACGAATTCAACAGACAATTAACGAATATGGATCTAGCCTTTCAATTGAGACAATTTACTATCTGTTCTCTGTTTATGGGGCGATCGCTCTTGAGGTTTTAGCTTTAACGAAGGAAAACCCGACTTTAGGAGAGTGTATTAGCCCAGATTTACTTGATATCAAAGCTCAGATAGTTTATGCCGTAACCAAAGAGTCTGCTCATACCCTAGTGGATATTTTGCGTCGTCGTAGCACTTTAGCAATTAACGGTCATTATGGCTTAAATCTACTGCCTGTAGTTACTAAAACCCTGCAACAATACTGTGGTTGGAATCTCCAAGAATGCGATCGCGCCTGTGCTGATTATCGTTTTTATATGGAATACAACTGCATCCCCGATTATCAATTATGTCAGCAACTCCGCAAGTTTGATTGATTGCCCCCCAATTCTTAAATCTATTTAAAAATATTGTCAATAAGCACTAATCGCGATATATCTATAGATAAGGAAAACTAAATAGAAATTACTATCAATAACTTTTATTCCTCATGAATCAGGTTATCAACTTTAAACACCAGACATCACATAAGTCTAAAAGATTTCAGGAATTTGTTTTCGTCAGTGATTCTGCCATTAAGCTGACCCCAGTATTAAGCGATCGCTTCCAGTTAGATCTTAATAGTAGTTTCTTAGATCGAGCAGAGATAGGAGATCTGATTACTCTTAAACAGATTCACGCACCACAAAATATAATGCGTCAGTTGCAGAATTTCAAGCTTAAGCCTAATAGAAGAGTGCAAATAGTCAGTAGAACTGATACTGGTTCGGTAGTAGTAAAGCTAAACAACAGTTTGATTGGCATTAGCAAAGAAATTGCTCAGAGAATTGTGGTTACTTTAGCGGGTGAAGTAAAATAATGAGGAGCGCAATTAATATTCCCGAATTATCGACTGGCTCAATAGGTACTATCGTGGGCTACAGTCGAGTTTACGGTGGCTATGTGGGGAAACTAATATCTCAAGGATTACTACCAGGGACTCCTTTTGTTGTGTTGAGCTTAAATCTTCCTCAAGGTGCAGTACAGATTATGCTTCAGGAAAAAATTATTACTCTTTCTAAGCCAGAGGTAAATGCTCTAATAGTGGAAACCCCCTTAGAAGATGAGATCGACTAGCAACCGAATTACCCGCAAACAGTATCAGTATCCAAGTACCAAGAAAAATCAGAAGTTTGAGCAAAACACGATTAAATAGCGATCTCTACCACAGTATCCTAACCAATTTTTAAGCAAAAAAACTTGACAACGCCAGAGCCAAAGCTTTTATAGTCATTTCAAATAGCAACCAGTGGATCTTATAACGAAGTAGCAAGTAACAAGTAACAAGTAACAAGTAAAATTCACCATCATCATTAATACAAAGTAACCATAGGGAAATTAATTAAAATGACTATATGTATAAAATAACATTTTGAATTTACCTGATCTTAAAAGAAAATGAGCATCCTCTTTTCGCCCGATCAAGCTATATTGGTTTAGTTACTATCTCATCTACCTTGGTTAAACTCAATGTATGTCAATCGCTAGAATAAATGAGAACAAAATTTCAGTACCAAATAAATTTTACTTAAGTAGGTAATTTTGCTATATTTGTATTTATGTTAGATATGTCAGAGTAGCTCAGTTGGTTAGAGCATCGGACTCATAAGCCGAGGGTCGGGAGTTCAAGTCTCCCCTCTGACACTTTAAGAAGTAAGGCGTGGAGCCAATAGTAGCAAAGGTTAATAGTTTCTAGCAGTATCATTAAAACTCTCGAAACAGACCAAACCCTCTTAAAAATGCTCTAAAATTAGATCAAATTTAGATCAGTTTTAGAGCTTGGATAAGTTAGCCATTCTTCTGGAGAAAGCCAACAGTAGGCTCAAGACCTCAAACTCTGGAATCAAGATATTTAAACGAGGTCAGAAATTATCACTCAGGGGAATGCTTCCCCCAAAGAAAGGTAAAGATCAAACTTCTCAACAGGTTATTAGTCTAGGAATTTATTGTAATGCTGCGGGAATTCAAAGTGCAGAAAAGCAAGCTCAGAAGCTAGCCTGTCAATTAGCCTTAAAAGAATTTAGGTGGGATGAATGGGGTAGTAGTCAATCAAAAAATCGCGATCGCTCTGGTTACTGGATTGAAGAGTTTGAAGCAGATTACTTCAACCGCAAAGAGAGAAACAAGCAAAGCCAAACTACTTGGAACACCGATTATAACCATATTTTTAAACGGCTGAACCCTGAAGAAACTTTAACAGAAGAAATATTAATTCAGCTTGTTTTAACTACTGACCCAGATACTAGACAACGACAGAGGGCAGTAATGGCAGCAAGCAGTCTTGCTAAATTTGCAGAAATAGAAGTTGATTTATCAAGATATAAAGGAAATTATTCTTACTTAAAAAATAATGATCGGTTACTGCCAACTGAAGAAGAAATAATTAAGCATTACTGGTCAATACCAAACCCTCATTGGCAACGTGCTTTTGGATTAATGGCTGCTTATGGTATATCAAATCACGAACTATTTTATGTCGATTTGGATAGTTTACTTGAACCGCCAGGGCATTTGATATCCACTTACCGCAAAAATCATTATGGTATTCGTAGAATCTACTGCTTATATCCTGAATGGTACAAAGAATGGGAGCTATATAAACATATAGATTTACCCCAAATAACAGGACAAAATAATCGCGACTTGGGACATAGAGTAAGTACAGCATTTAGAAGATACGGTTTATGTAAACCTGGAGATTTACGCCATTGTTGGGCAATTAGAGCGATGGGCTTCATTCCCGATTCAATGGCAGCGAGAATGATGGCTCATAAAACTCAAGTACATAACGATACTTATAAGCGATGGATCAATGAAAATGATGAGGATAGATTTTACCGATTGCTAATTGACAGGTCAGATAGACCTAAACCCCCGACTGTCTGAGGTTTTATACGAGGGCAAAAATAATTTCTATTTTCAAGGATAGGAAAGTAAATTAAGTTCTGAGATAAAACGATAATCTTTTTGATTTTTGCTAAGTAAAGGTATATTAGTTACTATTGCAGTTGCTGCAATTAATCCATCTGGAATTAGTAAACCATGACTTAGACGGTACAGGCTCAATAGTTCAACTGCCTTCTCAGAGATAGATTCATTAACTTTGATAATTGCATAATATCGCAGAAACTTTTCAAGATTTTGTAATTCTGTTTTGTTCCGACAGCCAACGATTAACTCCATTTGAGTAATGGTACTAATAGCTGAAATTGAGTTGTTTGCTGCTGATTGAAGGCGATTAATAGCAACTGGAATTCCTCTACTAACATCGATTAGGATATCTGTATCAATTAAAAGCTTTTGTTTCACTTTAACTTGTCCATTCTTGCTGCCTTACCTGACGTACCCACTGACTACTATCCTCCATATCCTCTCGATCTTTCCACATACCCACAAAAGGTTCATCCTGGGGGTTAGACAGTTTGATTTCCGTAGATATAGTTTTAACTTGCAACTTTTGTTCGAGATTTATTCTCTCTTCTGTTGTCAACGAACTAATTATCTGTACTAAAGAATCAATTAATTTTGTGTTCATCATTCTTTTTCGCTGATCAAAGCTTACTTAATTTATTGTATTGATTAAAATCAGCAATTTCTAAATTACGTTTGATGTGAATTAGAAGTTGCTGATTGATTGACCGAAACTCTTAACTGCCTAAGCTCTTTTTTCTGGGGGAGTATTTAACCGTTTCACACAAGCTGGAATATTGAAATAGTAAGAGCAATTTCGACTTTCAGGAGAACGTCTATCCTGCACTTCAAAACCCAATCGCAATGTTCCGTTAGAAACTGCTTTTCTTAAACTATCCTGAGATGGATAATTTAATTTTCTACAGGCTTCTGAAGTTGGCAGCCATTCAATATCTTGAGGTTCAGCAACAGTTCCAACCATTCTACGCATTTCGTCTTTAAATATTGCCCTGACTTCTTGTTCGGTAATATATCTGTTCATTAAATTCCCTGTTCTGCTTTTCTTTACATTGATTTGACTTGTGAATCTTTCAGCGACTTCTCTATTCAAAAGGATCATTCATAAGTCGTGGAAGTTTTTGAAAATAGTTTTGTAGTTTAGGGCGGTCAGTCTTGATAATTGCTGCTCTAACATCCAACTAAGCAAATTCTTTAAGAGAGCGAATCATCCCACAAGACTTATCAAACAGCACTTCAACTGTTCCCGTATCTCCATGTCTGGCTTTAGCCAAAATCAACTCTAAAATTCCAGGTTGAGAAGTTCCAGGATCGTAATATTCATCCCGATAAGCAAAGATAATATTATCTGCAACCATTTCCAGAATTCCCGACTGAGAAAGATCTGACATCATAGGACGTTTATTTTGCCTTCCTTCTACTCCCCTACCGACTTGAGATAAGGCTAAGACTGGAACTGACAATTCTCCAGCTAGTTGATATAGTCCTCGACCCACATCACCTAATTCATAACTGCGATTACCACCATTATCAGATGCCATCATTTGCAAATAATCCACAATGACCAAACCTAATTTTCCTTCTCTGGCTTTAACTTGACGAGCCTCAGAAGCAATTCTCGCTACGTTGATTCCCCGATTATCATTCATGTAAAGAGGCAGATCTACAGCAACCTCAACAATCTTGGCGATGCTCTCCATTTCCTTTTCAGTGAGAGAAGATAATCCAGCGCGATGTTGACGAAGGCGATGTCCATTAATTGGAACTAAATCTAGATGCTGATAGCAATCCATGCGACTCATCAAGCTCCAAAGCCGATACTCCATCTGATGTTTGGTCATCTCTAGAGAAAAGATGATTACAGGCAATTTATGTAGAATCATCTGTTGCAAGCCGAGATAGAGAGAAATCGCACTTTTGCCCATCGATGCTCTAGCAGCCAAGAGGGTCAATGTCCCTGGCTCAAATCCAATAATTAGTTTATCGAGTTCTAGAATACCAGTAGGATAAATCGGATTTTCTTCGTCAAGCTGATTAAAAGCAGACATAGCAATCTCGCTGTTTTGGTCTGTATCAGATCTTATCCCTTGCTGGGTGACGCTGAATATTTCTTGCTCCGAATCATTCAAGAGCTTTTCCAGTTCAAGCGTGGAATCGTAGCCTAGATCGATGATTTTATGACCAGCCTCAACTACTTTTCTTCGATAGTATTTATTCATCACTAAATCGACATAGCGATCAATGTTCACTGCCGAAATCGTTCGGTTCAACAACTTAGCCAATTTAGCAGTTCCGCCTACCTGATCTAATCTGTCTCGATCTGCCAGATAGGTACTAATAGCCATAAAATCCGTAGGATTGCCTTGATGATAAAGCTTTAAGGCAGTCTGATAAATTTCTTTGTGAGCCGAAACATAGAAAGCAGAAGGAACTAGAGAAGCTTCAACCTGGAAAATTGCTTGAGGATCAAATAAGATTCCTCCTAAAATTGCCTCTTCAGCTTCAATATTGGCGGGAGGTAAATTTGGTTCTTTCACGCTATACTCCCTTGAATTGATTCGTTAGAAAAGAGGTTCGTCATTCTCAAGTTTCGTAAATGTTCGCAGCTTTCAGAGACGTATCTTCCGAACGGTTTAGTTATGGGTTTAGATTGACTTTCTAGTTGGTCGATTCTTTTAATTTTGTTGTCAGGATTATCCAGTAGCCGATTGAATTCTGATGTAGATACTTCATTTCCAGTTTTTGTTTGACCATTTTTTTCTTGGTCTAACTGTCTCTGATAGTTGGCGATCGCTCTTTGTTTTGCTCCATCAGGAACTGAAGTTGAATCAGAGTTAGGTTTACGAACTTTATTGTCTTTCTGGTATTTCAGGTAATAAACTTCCCAGCGATTTTGCCCAGCTTTTGTTTGACTGGCTAACCAAGCCTCAAGATCTTGTATTGGCTGCCTAAAGTTTTGAATCGTTTCTCTGACAAACTTCAAATAATTCTCCCTCTCGCTTTCGGAGAGAGAGTCTTTAAAGTCTATATAAGTCTTAGAGATCTTAGGAGTTTGAAACCCTTGCTCTGACTTGGCTTCAGGTCTTGATTGTTGCCTGAGCGCACATTCTGTTGCCTGGCTGCACTCTAAGTTGTGTTCAGGCACACTTGGTTGCGGTGACACAACTGTTGTTGTCTGCTCGCAACTTGGTTGTGTGTCCGCAATATTTCCTATTTCTGCTTGTGACAAAAAACCTTTAGGGTTAACTTTGATGTGAACCTGGAGCAGTTCCATGTGAATAAAACCTTTGCTGTCTAATGATTTCAATGCTCTACCAACAGTAGAACGGTGCATTTTAGATTTTTCTGTAGATAAATCCTTGGCTATCTTAATAGGGGTGATGGAAATACCTTTATTGTAAGGATCTAGAGAGCGTACATAGTAGAGAACTTTTAGCTCGGAATGATTTAGTTGTTTCACAGTTTCAAGCCATTCATCACTTTGAAGAGGATAAAACTTTCTGTGAATTCTGTTTAGTGTCATGATTTTTAGGTGAAGCAAAAATGTATAGTAAGAAGTTACCTTCTAAGGTGAAAATAGAAGGTAAAATGTCTAATTTTGAAGGAACGCAAAAGCCTAAGTAGAAATCAGTTTAGAGATTGATTATCTAAATTGACGGCGCTTTCTGGTCTGATTGGAAAGCAAAGATCCTAGATATATTTCGATACCTCTTTGATGAACCAAAGGCTGAGAAATATTGGCAAGCCAATCTCACAAGAGTCCTTCGTGATATCGAATAGTGCGTGAATTCAAATACTGAAAATGAATCCCTAAAGTCCAATGCCTTTGGCGGTAAAGCTTTAAAGTGTGGACTGAAATTCCTAATAATTGGGCAGCAGTGCGTTTATTTAGCCAATTACTATGAGTTAGAGTTTCATGCGCTGTAAGAGTTGTCATGTTGTTCTCCTATTTGGTTATGCGCCGAGATACAAAACACAATGACTCTCCAAAAGATAGCTGTTCGATAAGCTAGGTAATATTTCACTTTCGTCGAGTAAAATATAAGTAGCGCAGCGAAAGCTGGCAATAGAGAGTCGAGCGTTGAAGGGCTTTTTCACTTTGCACGGTGAACCCTATTTGTCTCGGCTCTTTTCATTATTGTTCAAATTATTAAATCGAATCTTGTCTCAAGATATCACACTTTTTAATAAAAATGACACAAAAGTATCTATACTCATAAAAAAAACGTATTTTCAATTTTTATTCCATGTTAGAATAACAAGTACTTAAAATTACATTGTATAAATAAGCTTTTGCTGCAAAAGACAGTGACCAATACTACAATGACTTCACGTAGCTATCTTTTGGGAGAATTAATAAAAAGAATCAGAACAACTAATAATTTGACGCAAGGAAATTTTGGAAAATTATTTGATCCTTCCGTTACTCAATCAGCTATAGCTCGCTGGGAGAAAGGAGAACTGACTCCTGACATGATGCATTTTCCAAAAATCGCCTCATTGCTTAATTTATCTTTTGAAGAATTTATTGACTTTATAGAACAACCAACATCTAAGATTGAAGATTTGGATATAGAAAATAAAACTCTTAAGTACAACAAACGGCATTTATCAATGCTAGAAAAAGGAGTTAGGACTTGGAATAACTGGCGGGAGAAAAATCCTGATGTAATTCCTCAATTATCTGGTATCTATTTGGTAGCTGGAAAATTGGATAACTTAGATGGTTACAACCTACAAGGTGCTAATTTAGCTGGATTGAGGGGTAATTTCATACAAATGAAGCAAGCCAACTTGGCTGAAGCTAATTTAGAGAAAGCCCAGCTTGAGGGAGGATCTTTTTGTGGATCTAATTTTTCAGGAGCAAATTTAAGTAAAGTAAAGATTAAAGATGCTCGTTTTGATCGAGCTATTTTTAAAGAAACTAATTTAAGCGAGGCTAATATTTTATATTCGGATTTTAAGGAAGTAACTTTTGAAAAAGCTTGTATGAAAAAAGTAATTTTTTCTAGAGTTAATCTTTCAGGGGCAAATTTAAAACAGGCAAATTTAGAATCTGCACAATTAACTAACATACAATTAAGAGAAGCTAATCTTAATCAAGCTTCTTTTAAAAAAGCTATTCTCAGCCAATGTTCTATTTATGGTTCTACATTCATTCAAACTAATATAGACGATATAAAGACTGAAGATATATTTATCTCACCAAATGGATTTGAAGGGATTCCAGTAAACAATCTCGCTTTAGCACAATATACTTGTTTACAGCGCTATGATCCTCTTCTGACTCAAAAATTTGTTAGTTACTATAATCTTGAAACTGAAATTGTTAAATATTCTAAGCTTCTCGTAAATAAATATGGAGATTATAGATACAAAGGAAAGTTTAGTCTATTTGCAACTCATCAAGGACTTAATATAATTCCACCTTTTGTAGTTGTTTTTAAGGAGAAAAACTATTTGTATACTGAAATTGTTCCAGACTATGATGGAGCAGATTCAGAAAAAGTAAATAGACTTAGCCATAGCCATAGAAAAATTTTAGAAATAAAAGATGATTTAGTAGAAAGTTCTTTTATCTTTGAAGATTTTGATATTTTAAAACGAACATTTGACTATATCCAAACAGAGCAGAAAGATAAGTTTGAGCAAGCAATATCAATTGCACAAAAAATACTTTATTCAACCAAAAAAAATAAATTTGCAAATCAAAATTGTACAATTGAGGGAATAAATGATGAAATAATTATTTGCGAAATACCACATGGTTTTGAAGGTGAAAGAATTGAAATAGCAAAGGGCAATATAGCTGGCAATCAGTTAGAAATGATTAGATCTTCTGTGTATGATAATCATCTTGTAAATCTTCAGAATATATTGCTAAATCTTGTGATGTAGATAGAGACAAAAGAACCAACCAATTTAATCAATCAAACTGGTTGCAAGTTATTCCTTATGTAAAGTAGGAAAACATCGACAAATAATGAGTGAAAGCAATAAATAAATGCCATTTTGACTCTCTAAGTCAGTCGGCGAAGCGAATCGGGCATGGGAAGAGATCTAGAATTTCAACATTCCCTGAGCGAGCCATCGTAGCCCGACGA
>NZ_PVWF01000190.1 GCF_003003995.1 Pleurocapsa sp. CCALA 161
GAGTTATTTGATGAAATAAGTCTGATTGTTTAAACTGCGCTCCTGATAGATTAACGCTGATTTTGTGGGTGGTTAATCCCGCATCTAGCCAAGCCTGCATCTGCTGACAAGCAGTGGTTAGCACCCATTCCCCTATCGGTTTAATTAAGCCGATATCTTCTGCTAGGGGAATAAACTTTTCAGCATTGATTCTACCCAAGGTGGGATGATTCCAGCGCAATAACGCTTCTGAACCGATGATTCGATTGGTTTGTAGCTCTAATTTGGGCTGGTAGTACAGTTGAAATTCTTGTCGTTCCAGAGCATGATGTAATTCTGATTCTAGTCTGAAGTCTTCGCCAGACTTAGAATTTTTGATCTTAAAAGCAACGGTATAGGCTTGACAACGATTTCCTCCCTGACTTTTGCCATATTCAATCGCTTTGTTGCTCTGCTCTAACAGTTCTGTAATATCTTGACTATCGCTAGGACAATAGGCAATCCCAATAGTTGGAGCAAGATATACTTCGCGATCGCCAAGCGTACCCGAAGAGGAATCGCTAATAAAATAATTTTGTTTGAGAACATTCAGGATAGACTGTCCATATTTACTACCTGTCATACGACTATCCATCGCCAGCAACACCACAAAGTTATCTGGTGCTAGGTAAACTACCTCGCCATGAGCAGCAAAATTTCTAACGCAATCCACCAAACGTTGAGCAATTTCTTTTAATAAAAAATCTTGTTTCTGTTTATTGAATAAGTTACTAATCTTCTCAAATCGATCTAAGCTAATATTAAATACACCAATAATATTAAACTGAGATTGTTGCGCTACATCCTGCTGGTGAGATTCTAATGAGCCACTAGGGGTTTCTCCATGGTGACTGGCAATTAATGATAATAAATAATTAAATAAATCTCTTAAAAAGAGTTTATTAGGCAAACCTGTCAGATGATCTTGATAAACATTATCGTATTCTGATGAATACTCACTGATTGAAGATTGTAAAGCCTGTTGAATTGTCGATTGTTCTAAATGCTTACTCAAAGTCATTTTAACCGTAGCACGCAGTTCCTGTTCCTTATAGGGCTTAATCAAATAGCCATAACAGCCTGTTTCCGAAGCGCGATCTAAAGTTTCATCGTTGGCATAGGCAGTTGTGAAAATGATTGGTACATCAGAAATAGATTTTATTTGAGATGCTGTTTCTATACCGTCAATTTCTCCCTTAATGGCGATGTCCATCAAGACTAAATCTGGCTGTTCCAGGTTCACACAATCAATTGCAGCCTGACCATTAGATACAATTTTTAAGACGTTATAACCAAAATTTTGGAGCTTTTTAGCTGTATTTTTTGCAATCAATAATTCATCTTCAACTATGAGAATATTAGCTTTAGATTCATTAGTTAACATTTGTATAGAATAGCTTAAGCTATTTTTGATTAAAATATTAGTTATTGGCGACTAAATAGAAATCTCGAACTAAGTTTAACTAGTTTTACTTTAAAAACATAATCTATATCTATTTATGTCATTTTATAGTATAGCCTCAAGATAATACAGTGTAAAATAAATGTAAATATATAGTTTAATAACTGTAAATTTACTGAATAGCAGCAAAAAAAGAATTATTTAACTTGATCAAAAGTCAGTAAAATCACTCAAAAAAACTTTAATTATAGCCGTACAAAGTTAGCGGCGCGTTTTGAGTATGAAGATTCACACTCAAAAGCTGCCGCAGATTAGGATAAGTTTAATTAACTGTTCGTAGGTAGTAGGTAGTCCTTTATTACTTGTTACTTGTTACTCATTACTCATTACCTATTATTTGTTACTTGTTTCGTCAACAAACTACGGGCAATTCGATACCAAACTTCTCGATATTCTTGGTGATCTTTGCGTTGAGTTAATTGTTTGCCTGCTAGTTCTGGATACTGTTCATGAAAAACACTATCGACCTGTTTATAAAAGTTACTAGTATTCAGCTTGAGAGATTTAACTTTTTGATGCACTTGACGCTGCAAATCTAGTTCGTCTTGGTTAATGCCTGGGGAATTAGGATGATTTTGAAAATCATGGGCGACTGTTTGAGTAATTCGGTAATTAATTAATGCAAAGCTAAATATTCCAGGAATAATCACGATCGCCGAGGCGAAAATGCCCCATTGCCAAGGTTTAACTCGATTAAAATTGGTATCAATAAATTTGCGCGTTATTCTTCGAGATATTTGAGTCATGCTTGAAGCGGCACGAGACAAGGCACTAGTCGAATCATAATCATTAGTCTCAAAGCGATGGCGATCGCCAGGAGCAACAATTAGGGTACGAAAACGAGAAATAAAGTTAGTGAAAACTGATTTATCTTCAAGAGAGAGAGTCTGACGCACTTGATCCACAGATTTAAAGCGATCGCATGGTCTTTCTGCCAACATTTTCTTCAGGACTCTTTTAAAATGAGGACTAACATCGATTTGATTCCAGTCCCATTTTCCTTGATAACTATCGTATAGCCGATCGGGTTGTTTACCTGTCAACAACACTACTGAAGTTGCCGCTAGAGAGTAAAGATCGCTAGAAGGCATGGTTATACCACGACGAATCTGCTCATCGGGACAATAGCCTTTCTTGCCGATTAGAGTTACAGAATAGCCAGCAGATCTCGAAACAGCATTAGCAGCAAGTTTAACGCAGCCAAAATCAATCAGCACTGGCTTATGATCGCGATCGCGTAAAATTAAATTATCAGGAGAAATATCACGGTGAATCAACTCAGCATTATGAATATAGTCCAGCACGGGCAAAATATCCCAAATCATCTCGGTGACTTCTGCTTCACTTAATTTGCCCCGACGCTGAAGCAATTGCCAGTAACTTTCTCCTTGGATGTATTCTTGAACCAAAAACAGCGATCTTCTACCATCAATTCGAGTCCTTAATAGTGCCTCAAACCTAGGAATCTGCTGATGATTTAGCTTATATAATATACCTGCTTCCCGTTCAAACAAATCTTCCGCCTGACGTGATTCGTTGTTAGTCTCAACTTGGGGAGCAAATTCTTTGAGGACACACAATTCTCGATAGCGTTGAGTATCTTCAGCTAAATAAGCACGACCAAAACCACCGCGAGCAATCTGCTTCACAATTCGGTAGCGATTGTTTAAAATAACTCCATCTCGTAGGGCGTAAGTAGAAGACCTAGCCATCAGTAGATTCTATCTCTTAATATAACAAACGCCATTCTAACAGCCAACAGTCAACAGTCAACAGTGATCAGCAACCAGTAATTAATCACCAGTAATAATCCATGGCTCAAGTACGTCTACAAGGAATAACCAGACAGTTTGATAATGCTACGGCAATACAGGATATTACTTTTGACATTGCCGATCGCGCTTTTTGGGTTTTGGTTGGGCCTTCAGGCTGCGGTAAATCAACTATTCTCCGCACGATTGCAGGCTTAGAGTCGATTACTAAAGGAGAATTGTATCTTGGCGATCGCTTGGTTAATGATGTTCCTGCAAGACAGCGAGATGTGGCGATGGTGTTCCAAAATTATGCTCTCTATCCTCACATGAGCGTGGCGGACAATTTAGCTTTTGGGTTAAAAATGCGCAGGGAATCACCTCAAGATATTGATCGCAAAATACAGCAAGTGGCTCGATCTTTAGATATAGAACATCTGTTGAAACGTAAACCAAAACAGTTATCGGGGGGACAACAACAGAGAGTCGCTTTAGGTAGAGCGATCGCTCGTCAACCCCAGGTATTTTTACTGGATGAACCACTATCTAATTTAGATGCTCAATTGCGAGACGATACGAGAGCAGAATTAAAACGATTACATCAACAGTTTCAGATTACGACTATTTACGTGACTCACGATCAGGTGGAGGCGATGACTTTAGCCGATCAGATTGTGGTTTTAGATAATGGTAGAGTGCAGCAGATTGGCAGTCCACAAGAGATTTATAGTAATCCTGTAAATAGTATGGTGGCTGGTTTTTTGGGCAATCCACCGATGAATATTATCCCCGCCATCTATCAAGGCGATCGCTTGATTCTGTTTAACAATCAGTCGCTCCAGTTAAATCAAGCCAGACAGCAGCTATCCCTTAGTCTTGGACAGAAGTTTAACCTAGGTATTCGTCCTGAACATATTCAGATTCAGCCAACATCTGCTCAGGATAACGATGATTGTCTAACTTTAGAAGTAGACTTAGTTGAACCCTTGGGCAGAGAAACTTTGATTAAGGCAATTGTACCAAGATCGAACATCAAACTTAATTTACTGGCAGATGCTCATTATCAAAGTCGTAAGGGCGATCGTCTCACCGTAAAATTTGATTTAGCACGGCTATTTGTTTTTGATGCGAATAATGGACAGACTGTCAATTAAACCGCATCCAGTTTGAAACCAGGAGTTTTTGAGTTAGCTGTTCGCAAGTAGCCCTAAAGGATTCCCTTCGGTCTCAAGTAGCAATGAACTCCTATTTAACTTGTTTCATTTTTGATCAATCCTTCTGCCTTCGTTCAATGAATTGACACAGTGATCTTGAGCAATTGTGTTTAATCTGACCAACAGCTTGATAGTAAAGAGCTTTTTACTGCTGAAGAGTCTTTATTTCATCTAAACTATACAAACTCTTTACCTCTAGTTGATTTAAAAAATCATATTTTCATCTGGGCTTGATGATTAATTCTAAGAGTTAAATAGATAATCAGTTTACTTCAACAATTGTTGGAAATTGTTTGATTTTAAAAGTTATCTAAAATTAAGTCTAATCTTATGTCTAAAAATCTATTGCTAGAAAATATCTTATCAATTGATGATTTTTTTACTATACCTCAGCGAGTTCTTGAGTTAGAAAAAAATAGCCTTAAATGCCAAATACCAGGCTCAATTTATCAATTTGATGATAAATCCCATGTAAATAGCTCGCTTGTCAATAATCCTGATGATATAGATAATTATCTGGCTATGGGAATTGATAATAATAACGAGATTACGACAGATAAAAATAATAATATTATCTATGGTAAAGGAATTTCTTCGGCTTTGAGCATTGCCTTGGCTAGTGCAGAAGCTGAATTTATTTCTGATTGTATTGTTGCTGCTAATAGCCAAACTACTGCAAATGCTGGTGTATTAGCTTTAGGAATTAACAACCTAGGTCAGATTAATACTGGCAGAGGTGATGACATTATTTTTGGTGTTGCTGATGCTTCAGGGAACTCAACGGCTGATTCCCAAGCAGAATCAATTTTGAGCAATGTCACTTTTACTGATGCTACTAGTAGCTCTGTGGCAACAGTTAATGTAGTTGTAGATGCTGTTGGTATTAATAACGGGGGAAAAATTAATACTGGCAAAGGTAATGATATCATCGTCGGGTTTGCTAATGCTTCGGCTTTAGGTAACGCAACAACTAACTCTCAAACCCAATTATTATTTAGTAATGGATCTACAGCCACTGCCAATAGTGAGTCAGTTGTCATTGTCGATAGTTTAGCCTTGGGCATCAATAACACAGGTGTAATTAACACGGGAGAAGGGCATGACGTTATTATTGGTTTAGCGACTAACTC
>NZ_PVWF01000191.1 GCF_003003995.1 Pleurocapsa sp. CCALA 161
CTGTAAGTGAAGCTCATAACTTGGCTTGACTTGACCTGCGTTTGTTACCCAAAATCTCCCGTTTTTGAACAACGCCATAGATTTAAATATCCTATTTTCTTCTACTGAAACAATCTTAATTTCCATCACTTTTTTTAATATGGACTGACTATTAAGCTATGATTTTTGGCGATCAAAAGAATTGTATCTCTGAGGTCTGGATGATTTAAATTTAAAATCTCAGTATGAGCCGATGCTAATTTTGATTCTGCTCTTTCGTAGAGGCAAACTGCATCCTCTCCATTATGCGCTCCTGCAAAAATTAAACCATCAACTTCACCATACAGCTGCGAATTTTCGTAGAAGTAACGTCCCCATGCTTGGGAAATATCTCTTTCAGTAATAGATGATAGAGCAGCCAAAGTTCCTGCTGCCATTGCAGCAGAGCCTCTTAAGTCGAGTAGCTTAAAAACATTCTTTAAGGTAATAAAAGCTAGCTGCTGCTGTTCGATCCTAATTATTCCACCATCGCCAAATATTTCAACTAAACAGCATGATAGGGTAGGGGAAGCATAGATAACACTCCGTTCGGGATCGATTTTATTAGGGTATTGTCGGTGATGATCGAATCTGCTTACTGGACCATAATTACGAAAACTAACCGCAGTAGCGTCATACTTTGTCGGGTCAAATATTCGTAGCAACACATCATTGCGATCCAGAGTTACAAATTCAGGGGTAATACTCCTCAGCGGTGGGGGTAAATGAACTACTACCATTACCAGCCAATACCTACCGCTCTAGCTTCAGTTACCAAAGCTTCAACCCTACCTTGCTTGAGAATTTCGATTGGTGCCTTTCCCTCAAATGCTAAATGTGGTTTGTTGAACCAGTTTAATTTAGTAAAGTCCGAAACATCTAAGGCAGCCAGCACCTCTGGCAAACCATCTATGACTCCATCATCTCCTTCAGGGTCGAATTGCCATAGAGGATATTTGTAAACTCCTCTATCCTTTACACCTAGCAAGGTATTAGCCAGACGGCGATCGCGAACTGTAGCTCTATTTTGACATCCTAAAAGCTCGGCTACTTTGCTTGAGGTAATACTTCCTTCGAGTAATTCTCGACGACGCTGATAGTAACGTTCGAGATTAGCTAGCTCTAATTCCCAAGACTTACCCTCAACATAATCTTTACCTGCAATCTTTTTAGCCAACTCTTTCTCAGCAGAAGAAACTACCTTTGGCTCTAGCGAGCGTTGCAGCATCTCTAAATGTTCTGGTTCGGCGATCGCAATTAGAGCTTCTATACGCTTTAAAATAGCAGTTGCTGATTTACGCTTAGACTTAGGTACTTCTATCTCAGCCACAAATGTGTTTTTCATGGTTTATTAACCGAATTTTCTGCTTTAATTTTAACTTATGTATGAGATGTAAGCAAGAACAAGAATTGAGCATGAAATGTTGTTTTACCACCGATTAGTGTCCTAACAAGAAGTAAAATTGGATAAATAATTCAGTTAAACACATATAGAATAGTTGTTTAAGCATATATTTATTGCTGCAATTATTAATTGATATGCAATTGATACGTTATTATTCAATTGACTTTTGACAATGATTTGTTTATCGTTGCATTATGCAACCATAATAGAACTAAAATGCCTAGTATAACGATTAAAAATATACCCGATCCTCTTTACCAAAAAATTAGAGAGAGTTCTCAACAGAATCGACGCAGTATCAATGCTGAGATAATTTATTGTCTAGAAGAAAAACTGTTATCGACTACCTCTAACAACATTAGCTTGGAGCAGATCAGAAGTACTAGATCTCTAAGCAAAAGACACCTGCTAACTCAAGAAGATATTGAAAACGCCAAAAACAAAGGTCGCACATGATTGTTGCTGACACTAATTTGATTGCCTACTTGATGATTGAGGGAGATTTCACGCCACAAGCCGAACTAGTTTACCAATTAGATTCCAATTGGATTGCGCCTTATCTATGGCGTTCGGAGTTTCGGAATATTTTGGCTCTATATCTAAGAAAAAACTATTTATCCATGGCTGAAGCGAAAACAATTATGGCTCAAGCGGAAGCTTTAATGAAAAATAAAGAGTTTGAACTAGATTCAGCTTCTATTCTCGAAATGATTGAGAACTCGACTCTTTCTGCCTACGATTGTGAATATGTCGTTTTAGCAAAGAAACTAGGAATTAATCTCATTACAAATGATAAGAAGATACTAAAATCATTTCCAGATTTAGCCGTTTCTTTAGAAAGTTATGGGCAGAAAAGCTAATCCAACCTGTCTTTATTGTGCCAAGAATTACCGCACAGAAGATGAGGCATCCTTAAAACATCCTGAGTGCTATGTCGGTCACAACTGTCGGATCAAACGAGGTCGGTTAAGAAATCCTGGCAAGGTCAATGCCAAACGTCGCCAAAACAATGCTCGAAAAAAAGGGATCACAATCATCGAGCCAATATTGCCTGAAGCCTATCGCGCCGAACTTGAAATTTATGGTAAGCAGAATCAGTTTGTTCATGCGATCGCTCTCAAAATATATCAAGGAAACAAGCTCTCCCATCAGATGTTACCGCAGCACACTCAAGGTTTGAGACAGCCAGAATTAGAGGCTTATATTCAAAAGCTTCTAGATTATCTAGAGACGGAGTATGGAGTTGATTGCTATGGATTAATTTATTGGCTTAATCCTGTTGATTGTCCAGAATGCAAAACTAACGTACCTAGCAACAAGATTCTAAACTAACTTAATGGATTATTGTTTTATATGACATAATTAGACAAGTTAACTTAATTGACTCATCTGAGTTGAGAGATGAGATAAAGCTGCGGCGATCAGGAGAACTTTTCTATCAGGGCAGCATTAATCTTTTAGAGCAAGTGAAGATAGCTTTAGCAGTAGCACAACAACAAGAGATTAATCTTGCTGATACTTCTATTGATAATAGTTTTAGTCAATTTTTATTTTCCTTAACTCAACAAAGTATCAGTACTTCCTTTTTAACCAAGTACCTCATTCCCCAGCCAAAAACAGCATACCAAAGAGAATCATCAATTAAAACTCAGGTATTAAGTTCAACTGAAGCAATAAGTTTATTGAAAGCAGACCTAATTGAATCAGAGGTCATTTCCCTTGCCCACGATGAGGATATTAATGCCTGGATAGATCAAGTAAGAAGGTGTCTTGAAACCAATCCCCAAATCGATACCATGCTCCAGATTGTAGAAGCCACTGATCTATCTATAGTTCAAGTGTTTATCTCTTTATTGTTTAGTGATTATGAGCTTATTCAGCGAAATAATTTCTATGGGGAAATTGAGATCAAAAACTAGCGCATTTTTCTTTGATCGGTGGCAAGAGGATTGTTATAAGAGTTATAAATAAAGCGTCTTAAGTATACTCAAAAGACAACTTTTCCAGATCTTCCTTCACTAAGAATGGAGTTTTTAGCTCTATTTCTTGAGCGCCATAAACAAATGTTCCTTCTCTTAATTGAAATATTTTTCTTAGTTCGAGGACATCATTTGTATCCCCAAAATATATCAGTCCTGAAATTCCTGAAGAATCAAATATGTAATTAATAGCCTTTCTATAGCTTTCTTGAGCTATTTCTTGTCTACCCCGATCTAACTGAGATATGATGTTAGCTTTAAAATTGTTCTGTTTGCAGTACTGATTAACCTTACAGCGTAAAGTTTTTTCTTGTTCTTTAGTGGTACAGCGTAAATAGACAACGATCGACTGTTTTTTCAAAGAGCGATAGGCAGGAGAAGACTTAAATTCTTGGACAGTATTTTTATTAAATACTCTTTTGCCATTAGTTCCAATTCGATTAAAACTGATGTGTCCATCGTCAACCAGCTTATTTACAGCTGATTCCGACAAACCAAGTAAATCCATTACTCCCCTTAAATAAAGTCCTCTTTCCATTGTCTTGCCCTTTTAATTACATAAAATTAAATGAATCAAATTAATTGTTCCCTATCCCAATCTTAATATTGACAATTTTGGCTATATGTAAATCAAAATTTAGATTTTTAAATTCTAAAAATCAACCTATTTCCCAGACGCGATCTTTTTCCCTAGTCTGTTCGGAGTTAGGTTCGAGCTTGGTGTGAATAGTTTCTCTTGTTTGTGATTGAGCTTCTTTTGCTATATGTGATTCCCGCTCGCCAAAGATTTGTCTAGCATTTGTTTCATCTTCAAAGGAGTATAGTTTCGTATATTGGTCATATTCCAACTCACATCTAGCTTTGGATCTAAATCAACTATTTCATCACGATTAGCCATTGAAATTGCCTCCAAATCATGTTTTGGATCGAAAATCACCCTGTGTTTCAAAAGCATAGGTAAACTTGCATTATGCAGTTTACATCCCCTCACTTTGAAATCTTGCAGTTTATAGCAAATTCCTTTGACTACGTTATCTTCAACACGAAACTTGGGGTCAATCTGTAACCTTTGTAAACGAGCTATAAATACTGACAAGCTTGGGCGGTCGTGGCTAGCCAAGTCGATACCTGATTGAATTTTGATCGTATAAGGCACTTTTAATCTTTCTTCTCTTTCTTGCTTTTGGTATTCTTCAATTTCTCGCATCATCCGCTGTATTTGTCCTGTAGAGGCAGCTTTATATTCTCGTTGGTCTGAAGAAGGTACAAGGGTCAAATTATGATTTATTTCTCTTTCTCTTAAAATCTTTTCTAACTTTTTTCGCTCAAAACTATCCCTAACTCGGCGACCTTCAAAGTCAATCATATTAATCAAAATATGAAAATGATCGTGTTCGTGAACGCGATCGTGTCCTGGGTCAATGCGATCGTGACGTACTACCATGAACTGATTATCACCGTAACCAAGTTCTTCTCTAATCGTGTCAGCTATATCTTTTACAGTCCAATAATCCTGTTCTCCATCTTCAGGAGCAAAAGCAACTGAAATATGTTTGACTGGTTTTTGGCATCTATGATTTTGTTTGGCACAAAGGTTGAGTTCGGCAATCATCTCATGGCGATCGCGCCCAGCTAGGTTAGTATCGATAAGTACTGGAGTCTTAGTTGGATCGAGTAGATAGTCAACTATACCTCGAAAGTCTCTGCCAGTAGTAATGTTGCCTATCATTTTTTGTCTTTATCTACCATTAACAGTCGAAGCATATTCAACTCTTTATTGACGCTGCTGATATAGGTACCAATGGCTCTTAACTCTTCTGGCAAAGGATAGTGAGCAGAAACAGTACCACCTTCTAGACGTTCTGTATGCAAAGCTTTGGCTATTTGATTGATGTTATTGCCGATTTGATTTAGTTCTCTTGAAACCTGACCCATAATTCGATAGGTCTGCCAGTTAACCTTAAATATATGGTTTTTCTCGACAGGACTATCCAAGACACATCTGGTTATGTATTCAGTTCTAGTCAAATTAAATTCTTTGGCTTGGCGATCGATTTTAACCAAGTCCGAAGGATACCATTTGATCAACGTGAGTTCGACGAAAAAATTAGAAACAAAGAAAGGCTGAGATGTAAACTCAGAATAAGCAAAAATACTGAGTA
>NZ_PVWF01000192.1 GCF_003003995.1 Pleurocapsa sp. CCALA 161
GTTCGGATAATCAATTGAAATAAAATAGATGATTAGCAATCAATTCTTTTCCCTTTTTCCCTGACCTCATTTGAACATGAAAAAAGATCGCTTTTAGGCGATCCAAATAGAGCTAAATTAAAGTAACATAATCTAAATGTTTTTAAGTAATTACTGTCGGCTCATCACGCTGGGTATATTCTTTAATTTGAGCAATCTCTTGAGCCAGATCGATTAAAGGTTTTAAAGCTGCTTGAGTTTCTAAGTTGTGCTTGTTTGCATCAGGTTCATAACTTTCGACATATAGCCTTAAAGTTGCTCCTTTAGTGCCAGTTCCAGATAGACGGAAGACGATGCGAGAACCATCAGTAAAGCCAATGCGAATCCCTTGGTTTTTGCTGACGCTATGATCGACAGGATCGCTGTAGCTAAAGTCGTCGGCATATTTGACTTCGTAGTTAGCGAACTTCTTGCCCGCCATACCATCTAGCATTCCTCCTAGACGGTCCATTAACTCTGTAGCGCGTTCTTTGTCTACTTCCTCGTAGTCATGACGAGAATAATAGTTGCGTCCATAGGTTTTCCAGTGATCTTTGACGATCGCTTCTACCGATTCTCCTTTGACCGCTAAAATATTCAACCAGAATAATACTGCCCAAAGTCCGTCTTTCTCACGGACATGATTTGAGCCAGTTCCAAAACTTTCCTCCCCACAAAGAGTCGCTTTATTAGCATCCAGCAAGTTACCAAAAAACTTCCAGCCTGTAGGTGTTTCATAACAAGTAATACCCAATTTCTCTGCTACTCGATCTACCGCTTCGCTAGTAGGCATACTGCGAGCAACTCCTGATAACCCAGTTTTATATCCTGGTACAAGAGTGGCATTGGCGGTTAAAACAGCAAGACTGTCGCTGGGAGTAACAAAGAAATTATTGCCTAAGACCATATTGCGATCGCCATCTCCATCGGAAGCTGCGCCAAAATCTGGAGCATCATTAGCAAACATAATTTCGACTAAATCATGAGCATAAACTAAATTAGGGTCGGGATGTCCACCACCAAAGTCTTCGAGAGGCTCGCCATTTAAGACTGAACCTGCTGCACCCAAACGTTTCTCAAAGATATCTTTGGCATAAGGCCCTGTAACGGCGTGCATGGAATCAACACAAAGCTTAAAATCATGCTTAATTAACTGACGGATACGCTCAAAATCAAACAGCGACTCCATCAACCGAGCATAGGGTTCGACAGGATCGATGACTTCTACGCTCATTTCTCCCAGGCGCGTTACCGTGAGCTTATCTAAGTTCAGATCATCGGCTTCGAGAATTTTGTAGCGATTAATCACTTTGGAACGTTCAAAAATAGCCTCGGTGACTTTCTCTGGTGCTGGTCCGCCACTAGTAATATTGTACTTAATGCCAAAGTCTCCTTGTGGCCCGCCTGGGTTATGGCTAGCGGACAGAATAATCCCCCCATAAGCTTTATACTGACGAATAATTGCCGAAGCTGCTGGGGTAGACATAATTCCGCCTTTCCCTACCAAAATACGTCCGATTCCGTTGGCAGCAGCCATTTTAAGAATAATCTGAATTGCTTGGCGATTATAGTAACGCCCATCACCACCTAAGACGATAGTTTGACCTTCGCACCCATCAAGAGAATCAAAAATTGACTGGACAAAATTCTCTAGATAATGAGGCGTTTGAAAAACTGTCACGGATTTACGTAACCCTGATGTTCCTGGTTTTTGATCCGAAAAAGGAGTTGTGGAAACAGTACGTATGTTCATAAAATATCTTTAAAAAGCAATATACAACCAATCTTACAGGTCGATAGGATCTCTCAGGTTATCAACTGCTACCAAAATTCCTAACCTCTAGTAAAAATGCGATTAGGCTTTGCCTAGCCTTCGGATCGCCCAACCTACCCAAAAAAACTTCATACTACCTACTACCTACTACCTACTACCTAATCCCTAAAAGCCTCACCCCAACCACCGCCACCTGGAGTTTCAATCACAAACGTATCTCCTGGCTGCATCTCAACTGTAGCAGTACTGCCTAATACTTCAATACTTTGATCTTGTCTGACTACATAATTATTGCCTAACTCTCCTGCTTCCCCACCATTCAAACCAAAGGGAGGGACAACACGGTGGCTTGATAGTATCCCCGCCGTCATTGATTCTAAAAAGCGCACTTGGCGCACTACTCCGTTTCCCCCAAAGTATTTTCCTTTGCCTTGGCTACCTTGGCGAATCCCAAAACTTTCCAATAGCACAGGATAGCGAGATTCTAAAACTTCAGGATCAGTTAATAAAGAATTAGTCATGTGAGTCTGTACCGCATCAGTACCATTGAAACCATTCCCCGCACCAGAACCACCACAGATAGTTTCATAATATTGATAGCGATCGTTGCCAAAGGTAAGATTATTCATTGTCCCCTGGGAAGCTGCCATGATACCTAATGCGCCATATAATGCATCGACGATAGTTTGGGAAGTTTCCACATTACCCGCAACCACCGCAGCAGGATAGGTAGGGTTGAGCATACAGCCTTCAGGAATAATCATCTCAAGAGGTTTTAAACAGCCTGCATTTAAGGGAATGGGGTCAGCTACCAAAGTTCGAAAAACGTATAATACCGCAGCTTGCGTAACGGCAGCAGGAGCATTAAAATTGCTTGCTTGCTGGGGTGATGTACCTGTAAAGTCAATTACTGCCCGCAGCTGATCTCGATCAATAGTTACTTTAATGTTAATTTCTGCACCATTATCCATAGCATAACTAAACTGACCATCTTTTAAAGTGGAGATCGCACCTTTGATTGCTAACTCGGCATTATCCTGAACAAACTGCATATATGCCTGTACGGTTTCTAAGCCATAATTTGCCACCATGTTTAAAAGTTCTGTCACCCCGCGATGATTGGCAGCAACCTGCGCTTTAAAATCAGCCAGGTTTTGAGGAATATTACGGGCAGGATAGACGTGATTAGTTAGTATTTCTTTCACAGCATTTTCTCTAAAGTTACCTTCGCCCACCAATAAGAAATTATCAAATAAGATTCCTTCTTCAGCGATCTTTGTACTATGGGGAGGCATTGAACCTGGAGTAATGCCGCCAATGTCTGCCTGATGACCCCGTGAGGCAACGTAGAAAATGGGGTTAGTAGGGGCAGTTCGCCCTAAAGGATATGCGTAGCGGTATGCTTTAGTACTAGCTTCGCGTCGCGAACCGCCCCGACGAGGGAATACAGGGGTAATGACCGTTACATCAGGGAGATGTGTACCGCCGTTGTAAGGATTATTAGACAGATAAACATCTCCTGGTTTAAATTCACCCTGTACATGATTAATTAAGCTGGTGACGCTGGCACTCATCGAGCCTAAATGAACGGGAATATGGGGCGCGTTAGCGACTAATGCACCAGATGCATCAAAGATGGCGCAGGAAAAATCTAGTCTCTCTTTGATATTGACTGAAGCTGCCGTATTTTGTAGGACAATTCCCATCTGTTCGGCGATAAACTGGTACAGGTTTTTAAATATTTCTAGACGAACAGGATCGGGTTTGGGCATATTGTTTATTGTCAAGTCGAATATAATTTTAATTGCTTAAATCTAGTAATTTTTCCTCAAAGTTGAGTTTATGGTATTGGCTATTACATTTATTTTGGCGTTTATTTTTGCCAGTTTCGTCGAATATTGGCTACACCGCATGATGCACATTTTTCCTCACTTTGGACGAGATCTTGTGCCTCACTACGAACACCATCGAGAAAATACGGCTAATGGCGTATTACGAGAGTTTAAAGATTATTTAATGGTAGTCCCTTTAAGCTGTTTAGCTTTTTTGGTTTCCCTGAGCGTTGGCATCAGCTTTGTGGGCGGAAGTATTGTCTACGCTGCTTTTTCAGCCTATGCTCATCAACTACAGCATGAAAATCCAACTAAATGTGTTTGGATGAAGATGCCAGTTCATTATGTTCATCATAAATACAATCAGTGGGAACATAACTTTGGCTTGGCTGTGGATTGGTGGGACCGGGTTTTCGGCACTTATCAAGCAGTAGACTGGCTTACAGATTTAGAGTTAGAGCAATCCCATCAAGGCTATTGGCAGATTAAGTGGTAGGTAGTCGTGCAAAATAATTTCCTAGTTAAAAAGGCTTTATCTCTAAGTGCTTAAGCGATCGCCATCACTGCAAAAAAACCAAGTTTTACAGCTTGTCTTTGGACAGAAGTAGTGTTGTTCCGCTACGCTTTAATGTTATCTATAACCCGTTAGTCGTTAGTTTAAATCAAACTACTACATTTTAATTAAATTAAAATTCACTAATATTCATTTTTTCAAATCATCAAAACTAATGTTGTTTGCATTTAACAAAAAAACTTTTTTACTCGCTACGGCGATCGCTTTTAGTTCTTATAATGTTACTCAGGCTCAACCAAAGACTAAAGAGGTTACAATTAACTTTGCCGCTTATGTAGGAAATCAAAAATTTGTTTGTGGAAAAAGCTACAAAGGAGTGGGTAAAGAAGAATCGACTATTACCCCCACAGATTTTCGTTTTTATGTATCTAATGTCGCTTTAATCGATCAAGATGGGAATGCTGTCCCCTTAAAATTAGAACAAGACGGTAAATGGCAATATCAAAATACGGCTTTATTAGACTTTGAAGACGGAAAGAGTGCTTGTGATAATGGTACAGCAGAAGTAAATACTACTGTAGTGGGAACAATACCTGAAGGCAATTATCAGAGCCTCCAGTTTACCTTGGGAGTGCCACAAAATTTAAATCATAAGGATGCAGCGATCGCACCGTCTCCTTTGAATCTAACTTCAATGTGGTGGAATTGGCAGGGGGGCTACAAATTTCTGCGAGCCGATCTAGAAACAAAAGATGTAATTACTAATGTTGGAGATAGTACCAGCAGCCAAGTTACTCATAGTCAAGCCAGCAGTACTAACACTCATCAGGGTCATAACGGCGAACACACCTCTGCTCATAGTGAAACTATGAACAGCAACGCTTATTTAATTCACCTGGGTAGCACTGGATGCTCCGATTCGTCTCAAAGCGATTTATTTGATTGTGCTAATCCTAACCGTGCCAAGATTGTTCTGGAAGACTTTGACCCAGAAGATAATTTGGTAATTGCTGACTTGGGGGAACTATTGGCTCAAAGCGATTTAACTAGCAATCAGGCTAATACTCCTAATGGTTGTATGTCCTCTCCCGAAGACGGTGACTGTATGCCAATTATGCAAAATCTGAATTTATCTTCGAATAGTAAAGGCGAATCGGCACAATATTTCTTTTTTGTGGAGTAGCTTGTTTGATCGTCGGGAAATGACAGCCAGGTATTCTAAATTTTATAGTCATTCCAGTTAATTTCCTGATGGTAGTTTGGTATTGATAATAAGGTCAAATCTTATTTGCTACTTACTGCTTTTCTCAGAGATCGTCTGGTTGTTATTTGGAATGACTATACTGTTCGTAGTTTGTAGTTATTAAGTACTCTTGCAT
>NZ_PVWF01000054.1 GCF_003003995.1 Pleurocapsa sp. CCALA 161
TACCCCGATTAGAGAAGCAATTAGTCAGTTAAAACGAGAAAAATTAATCGTGTCTAAGCCTAATGGTGGTTTTAAGGTTGCGACTCTGTCTGTTCAAGACGCAATTCAACTTTATGATTGTCGTATCGCTTTGGAACAGCTTGCTATTGCGGGTGCTTGTGAGCAAATCACTTCTAAACAGCTAAAACAACTAGAAAAATATGTGTTGCTAGCAGAAAAGCTCGTAGAGTCAGAGTCTAATAGCTCTAAATCTTTAGAAATAGATTATCAATTTCACCGTTTAATCACCGAAAGTTCTGGTAATCAATGGTTGTTAACTTTGCTGGAACAGGTGTTCGATCAAATGTCGCTGCTCAGAATTCAAACTACAAAACACAATCCTCAAGTATTAGAAATTCGCTTAGAACATCGACAAGTCTATGACGCGATCGCTTTAAAAAAGCCAGATTTAGCTCAAGCAACAATTAAAGAACATTTAATTGCTAGCAAAGCTAGGGTGGTAGAGGAATTAAAGATTATTAACCAGAAGAAGGCTGAAATGACCTAGATTCAAATAACACTCAATCCTGTTCAAACAATCAGCAACGCCCTCTTTGCAACTTAATCTCAGCAGTATTACAAGATCTTAATCATTGGGTTTCAGTTTTAGCAATCCTGTTGCATAATGATATACGGCGCTATAGATAGAGGTTGTAAGCAATGACTAAAAAGTCAAGCGCTAGATATAGTACCATTGATTAAGATCTTCAACTCGACTTCTACAATGAAATTATCTTTTGTTGAACAAGCAGAACAGGCTAGAAATCTTCTGCTGACTGAGCTACAACACCAAGTTCCCATTAGTCTGCAAGAATTAGAACTAAAAAGCGTTGATAACCAGCTATCTCATCGTAGTCTTAAAGAAGCAGCTTGGCGCTTAGTGGAAGAGGGAAAAGCTCAATTCAACTCTACCTGGGACTTGGAAATTTTGTAAATCTCTGGTGTAATACGGCTAAATAACGACTAAAGACGTACTATCTAAACAGGTATGTCTTTTTTATTGTCAATTTTATTAGGCGATCGCTTATCACATATGTCGCAAAGACAACAGAGGCAGCAGAGACAACATAATCCTTTTGGGAATCAAGGAGATAAACCAGGAGATAATCGTCAATCTTTTCAGGTTGATCGAGATCGCATTCTCTATTCCTCCGCTTTCCGTCGCCTAGCACAAATTACTCAAGTCTTAACGGCGCAAGAAGGTCATGTATTTCATAATCGTCTAACTCACTCTTTAAAGGTGGCTCAGGTGGCTCGCAGGTTAGCTGAAAGATTGCTAGCAGAACAGCCAAAGGTAGCCGAGGCTATTGGTGGAGTTGATCCAGATGTTGTTGAGGCTGCCGCTTTGGCTCATGATTTGGGTCATCCTCCTTTTGGTCATATCGCCGAGGAAGAGTTAGATACTTGTGCCAGACGAGCAGGTTTAGCCGATGGTTTTGAAGGAAACGCCCAATCTTTTCGGATTTTAACCAGATTGGCAATTCATCGGCTCGATTACTATGGTCTGAATTTAACCAGAGCCACCTTAAATGCGGTCTTAAAATATCCTTGGTTGCGATCGCCTGATCCTGCTTCTAAAAGACATCGCAAGTACTGTATTTACGATTTAGACTCGGAGACATTTAGCTTCGTCCGCGATCAATCAAATGATCTCCAGTCGATTGAAGCGAGCATCATGGATTTTGCTGATGATATTACCTACAGCGTTCACGATCTCGAAGACTTTTACCTGGCTGGTTTAATTCCCCTAGAGCTTTTGGCAACAGATTGGGATGAACTAGACCGCTTCATTACCGATTGGCTGCGGGTATCTCCTCGTAATCGTGTAGCCAGAGTGGTTCAAGCCAACCCCCATCGCTTTCAAAATTTTCTTAATGCTACCTATAATCTTAAAGGGCAATATCCTCCAGGCTCGTTTGAGCAGAAAGCTCAGATTAAACGCATTAGCTCACAACTGATTCAAAACTACGTACAGTCGGTGCAGCTAACCACAGAATATGGCGATCGCGGCTATCTCAAATACAATCGTAATCGAGAAGAAGAGCTAAAGTTTCTGCAACGGATTGTGTGGTCTTATGTCATTTCTAATCCTCGTTTAGCCACTCAACGATACGGACAAAAAAGAATTATCAAAACCCTGTTTGAAATTTATCTTCAAGCAATTAGCGATCGCGATTTGAGCTTTATTCCTGCTCGTTTTGTGCGGGAGTTTCTCGAAATTGAAGCTAACTTAGGAAATTCTGCTGAGTTAAACCGAGAACAAACTCGCATGGCAGTAGATATTGTGGCTGGATTAAGCGAAGCAGAAGCTGTAATTCAATATCGCCGTTTGACAGGAATCAGTCAAGGATTGTTTTTAGATAGTTGGAATTGAGATTTTTTTGAATCATTAAATTATTTGCAATGATCAGATCTCTTTAATTAATAGTCTGGTAATATTTTTGTAGCTAAAACTAGAGCTTTTAGGCAATTTTAAGAGCTAATAGTCAGAAAACATCTAAAAATAATGTCTGATGGATTAATTACGGCACAAAACAGCTTAAATAAAGCGTTGTCAACAGCGAAGAGCAAGCTCAGTCAGTTTATCTCCAATCCCAACTTTGACAATCAGATTGGTTTGGCTTTTGAGCAACAGTCACAGACTGAAAACTACAGCACATTTCCCAGTCTCGCTACGCCCTTTGCTAGTACAGTTATTGCTGATTTACCTACCTCTGGGACGAGTAATGATACTAGAAATATTATTAATCAATGGTTAAGCGCAGATACTCTACCAGAAATTGAAATTGTCTCTAGCGCAGCGATTAATGGCGCACAAGGAGCTTATGCAGCCACAAGCAATCAAATTTACTTATCCCAGGAATTGTTAATTGAGCATCAGGATGATCCTGATGCAGTAGAGAAGGTTCTTCTAGAAGAATTGGGGCATAGTTTATCGGCGCAAATAAATCCCCAAGATGTACCAGGAGATGAAGGGGCAATTTTTAGTCGATTAGTTAATGGCGAAGCGATCCCGCCAGAAGTTTTAGCTACCCTAAAGGCAGAAGAAGATACTGCCAGAATTACTCTCGATGGTGAAAATATTCAGATTGAACAGGCTTGCAAGGGCATCAATCCTGCTTTCGATCTAATTGGACTAACGGATTTACGCAACGATCCAAATTTCCAAGGTATCGATGGTACTGGCTTCGATGTGGTGGTCATTGATACTGGTTTGGATGCGACTCACCCTTTGTTAGATGATAATTATCGATTCGGTTTTGATTATGTTAATAGAGATAAAAATCCCGATGATTTAGACGATCATGGTACTCATATATCAGGAATTATTGGAGCAGAGAATGAAGATATTGGAGTTGCTACTGATGTAGGGTTAATTGGGTTTAAGGTAGGGGAGGACAAGCTAGATGGAGAAGCGATCGATAATGCCTTACAACGAGTACTTGATGAGGTACGCGATCCTAATACTACAACTAACATTGTCGCCGTCAATTTGTCTTTAGGAACTGGTTTTTATACCCAGCCAAATCAACCAAATTCTTTTTTTGACGATGAAACTCGTTTTTTAATTCAAGAATTGGAGTCAGCAGGAGTTGTTGTTGCAGCAGCAGCAGGTAATAACTTTGAAGGGAAGCCAGATAGTAACGGTGATATTTACGATGCTTCAGGCAGGCTCATTGAACCTAACCAACGATTAAATATATCTTCCCCTGCAATCTATAGCACAATTTCCGTGGGTGCAGTGTGGCAGGACAATGTCGCTCCCGATAGTATTCTCAATTATCAAATTCCTGAGACAGATCACATTGCGGCGTTTAGTCAACGTCTAAATTCAGACAACTTTCTGTTTGCTCCTGGCGCGATAATTACCAGTACTGTTCCCGAACGAGACAACGGCGATCTGTTTGCTGAGTTAAGAGGCACGAGTCAAGCATCACCTCATGTTGCTGGATCAGTTGCTTTGTTGCAAGAAATTGCTGCTGATTATGATGTCAGGCTGACTCCCGAACAGGTAAGAGATTATCTAATTGATAATGCCGATCTGATTAACGATGGTGATGATGAAATAGATACAGTTAAGAATACTAATTTGGACTATCCGCGAATTAATATTTATCAATCGGCGATCGCTTTAAAGGAAGATTTAGAAAATTACGATCTGTTTGATTCTGTTAGTCAAGACTCAATTAGTGATACTAATACTAATGGCGATCGCACAAGTAGAGTTTCGGTTAACACAGCAGCTACAGAGCAGATTGCTGAAGATTCTGGTTATCTAATTGATGCGAGCGATCTTAACCTCAATCATTTTATTGCCACCAAAGATGAAACTTGGCAGATTCAGGTTGATGCCAATCAAGAGTCTACTGACGAGCCATTGTTACGCTTGTTTGAAGCTGACGGGGAAGAGATCGTTGCTGTTAATGTTCATGATGATGCAGCTAAAGATCGAAGTAATTTACTAGAAGTGAAGTTAGAAGCGGGTACAGAATACTATTTTGAAATTGATAACTATAGCGAGAATGATCGTTCTTTGATTGCCAGGGTTACTGCATCAGAAAACCAAGACAATTATACGGTGACAATTGACGATTTGCCATTGGGTCAAATGACAAGTATTGAAGGGCAACCGTTGAGTGATAGTTTAGGCGATCTACCGATTTTCCTAACTCAATCTGAGCTAGGATTAGCCTACAATATCGCAACAGAGCAAGACGAGCCAATCAGCCAACTCCTTTAACAAAAGCTATAGTCATTTCCAATAGCAACCAGTCGATCTTATAACGAAGTAGCAGGTAGCCCTAGAGGATTAGGCGGCTTTTCCTAAAGGATAAGCTTCGCAAATGGGTAAGAAGATTCTTACGCAAAACGTGACCGTCAAAACGAGCCTTAGCTTATAGCTTTTTAATCGGGTATTTCGGAGGTAGAGGAATGAATCTAGGGTAACCTGAGTTCGGGTTAAGCAGATTAATTGGTGGAGATAGCTGTAAGCTCTAAGCTAATAGCTTTTGAGATAGTTTGGATGCAACTCTACTATGAAAGAAGAACGGAAAATAGTATTTTTTAAATACCTTCAAAATAAGGATTTGAGCTAATCCCGAACTCAGGTTAGGGTATTAAAGTTAGGTAAACCAGCGATCGCTCACAAATTAAAATAATTTTAAATTAATCTCAAGTCCAGTAAAGAATTTTAGCTTGAGGAAAGTTGCTGTTAATTTGTGCTTCAATAAATTCTTGCAGTTCTGCCATTGTATCTTTAGGGTAGACGTATTTGACTCCACCGAACTTATTCCGTTTTTGACTACGATTTTCTGCCTCAAGATCTAGTTTACTGTTGGGATACCATGTCTTTAAGACTTCTTTTGATTTAGGCGTAAAACGATGGGTGATTAATTCAAAGGTAAGATCGCAATCAAGATCTAACGTTTGAGTAATCAATTGAAATAAATTAGCATAATGTTGTTGCCAATTGGCGATCGCCATAATTGGCGCGATCACAATCCCAACAGGATAACCATGCATAGCTAGCTGACGTAATGCCTGTAGTCTTTGCGCTACAGTGGCTGTCCCTCCTTCCATCGAATGACTTACAGGATCGGCATTTACGCTAATGCGACAGTGAGTATTTCCATTATGGGGCAAATCCAAAAGCTGCTCGACATAAGCAAACTTGCTTACCCAACGCAAATATGCTCTTTTTCTTGTGCCAAAATAACGAATAGATTCGGCTAAACTTCCTGTTAAATGTTCAATTCCTAAAGGATCTGTATAGCAACTAACTTCATAAGTAATGTCTCGATCTTCTTGTTCATAATTGCTCAAATTTGCCAAAATTTGCGGTAAATTAGCATAAACTTTGACTACAGGCGCACCAGATAAGCTACCTGCTAAATAACAATATTGACAGTGTGCAGGACAACCCTGTGCTAAATGAAATTGCCAGTCAGCAGAAGGAGGAATTGGCGTTAGTTTGAGTTGGCTTGGTGGTGCATTAACTATGGCTAAAGTATTTTTGGCGATCCCATAGGTTTCTCTTTCATTCTTGCCACGCAAGCCAGTAAGTCGATTCTGAGATAATTTTGTGACGGGAATATTAAAAGACTTGACTCGCTCAAGAATTTGTTGTCCCCAATTCTCAGCATAGGCAGCAGGGGTTATGAGTACTTGTTTTGGTAACCACAGTTTAGCCTGACTGGTTTTGACTTGAGGTTGAATAGAGCTAGAAATCATGACAACAATCGGTTTAAGAAAAAAGACTCACAATTAGAAGTTAGACATAACAACAACTAATTCGTACCGACTAAAGATAGAGATCTGCTGATTTTTATTGGTTGAGTGATAATTAATTCAATAGCAGCAGAATTAGTTAAACAACCAATTACATCAACAACTATAGTCATTTCAATTAATCGCCCCTACAAGATCGTATGTTTTTTATTTTAAATGACTATAATTACAGTCTGTTTTAAATATACTCCTGCAAAGCTTTCACCTCTAAAGGCTCAGATTGTAGAGAGCGAATTGCTGCTACGGTAGCTTTTGCCCCTGAGATGGTGGTAATAATCGGTAACCGATAGTCTAATGCCATCCTTCTAATTAGTTGAGCATCGGTTTGGGATTCTTCTCCTGTGGGGGTGTTAATAATTAGCTGAATCTGATTGTTTTTAATTGAATCTACAACATGAGGACGACCTTCGTGTAGCTTAAGAACCAACTCTACATCTTTAATGCCGTTTGAATGGAGGGATTTTTGGGTTCCTGATGTGGCAACTATTTTAAAGCCAAGGTCGATAAAATCTTGTACCACGGGAACGATCGCAATTTTATCTCGTTCATTCATAGAAACAAATACTGTCCCAGTTAAAGCTAAATCCACTCCTGCACCAATTTCCGCTTTAGCGAAGGCTTTACCAAAATCGCTATCAATTCCCATTACTTCTCCTGTAGAGCGCATTTCAGGCCCTAAAAGGGTATCAGTACTAGGAAATTTATTAAAGGGCAACACTGCTTCTTTAACAGCGATATGCTTAGGGATAATTTCTTTAGTTACCCCCAAAGATTCTAGGCTTTTGCCAGACATGACTAAAGAGGCGATTTTAGCTAGGGGAACTCCCGTTGCTTTGGAAACAAAAGGAACAGTACGAGAAGCACGAGGATTGGCTTCAATGATAAATACCTGCTCCCCCTGTACCGCATATTGAATATTCATTAAGCCCACTACTTTAAGTGCTTTGGCTAATTTGGCTGTCCAGTCGCGGATAACGGCGATCGCCGATTCAGATAAAGAATTGTAAGGAATAGAACAAGCGGAGTCTCCTGAATGAATACCAGCCTGTTCGATATGTTCCATAATGCCACCGATTACTACTGTCCCACTATGGTCGCACAAGGCATCAACATCAACCTCGATCGCATTCTCTAAGAATTGGTCTATTAAAATAGGATGGTCGGGTTCTACCTGCACAGCATAGGTCATATAGTGTTTGAGGTCGGCATCGGAATAGACAATTTGCATTGCTCGACCGCCTAAAACATAGGAAGGACGCACTACTACTGGATAGGAAATACGGTTAGCAATCTTGAGCGATTCTTCGTAACTACGAGCTAGACCATTAGGAGGCTGTTTGATATCTAACTCGCGCAATATTTGCTCGAATCTTTCGCGATCTTCGGCTGCATCAATGGAATCAGGAGATGTTCCCCAGATTTTTGTTTCAGTCACTTGAAATTGTTCTAGATATTCTTGTAGGGGAATCGCTAACTTTAAGGGTGTTTGTCCCCCAAACTGGACGATAATTCCTGCGGGGTTTTCCGCTTCGATAATGTTTAATACGTCTTCTTTAGTTAAAGGTTCAAAGTAAAGGCGATCGCTGGTATCGTAATCGGTGGAAACAGTTTCAGGATTGGAGTTAACCATAATGGTTTCATATCCCGCAGCCGAAAGCGAAAAAGCTGCGTGACAACAGCAGTAGTCAAACTCAATCCCCTGTCCAATCCGATTAGGACCACCCCCTAAGATCATCACCTTAGATTTATCTGAAGGTGTAATCTCTGATTCTCCTTCTTCGTAGGTAGAGTAGTAATAGGGCGTAAAAGCTTCAAATTCGGCAGCGCAGGTATCTACCAGCTTATACACAGGTACAATCCCTAGTTTTTTGCGATATGCTCGCACATCATCTTCATTGGTTTTAGTCGCAAAAGCTATCTGGCGATCGCTATATCCCTGTTGTTTAACAAAACGCATCTGTTCGGCAGAGATTTTTTTAAGCGCATGTCCCTTGAGAAACTTCTCTGTCAGGAGTAATTCCTGCATTTTATCGAGAAACCACATATCGATCGCCGTTAGCTCATGGATTTCTTCGGGGGTCATACCTAACTTCATACCCTGATAGATACTAAAAACCCGCTCTGGGTTAGGTGTCCGTAAACTAGCGCGTACCTGGGGAATTGAAGGCAATATTTCCTGGCGATCGCAACCAAAGCCAGCACGACCAGTTTCTAAAGATCTTAATGCTTTCTGGAACGATTCATTAAAGGTTCTGCCAATTGCCATTGCTTCCCCCACCGACTTCATTTGGGTGGTTAAGATTGGTTCAGTGCCAGGGAATTTTTCAAAGGCAAAGCGAGGAATCTTGGTAACTACATAGTCAATGGTGGGTTCAAAAGAAGCAGGGGTTTTCTGGGTAATATCGTTATAAATTTCGTTGAGGCGATAACCCACGGCTAACTTAGCAGCAAATTTGGCAATGGGGAAACCTGTAGCTTTAGAAGCCAATGCCGAAGAACGAGAGACGCGAGGATTCATCTCAATCACGATCACCTCACCATTAATGGGATTAATCGCAAACTGAATATTAGACCCGCCTGTTTCCACGCCGATCTCGCGAATAATCGCTAAAGAATAGTCTCGTAACCGCTGGTATTCCTTATCAGTCAGGGTTTGTGCTGGAGCAACAGTAATAGAATCCCCTGTATGTATCCCCATCGGGTCGATATTTTCAATCGAACAGATAATTACGACATTATCTGCCAGATCTCTCATTACTTCTAGTTCGTATTCTTTCCAACCCAGCAAAGACTTATCTACTAGAATCTGACTAACAGGAGAAGCATCGATCCCTGATGCCGAAATTTTCTCGTATTCTTCTTGGTTGTAAGCAATACCGCCTCCTGTACCACCCAAGGTAAAGGCAGGACGAATAATCAAAGGATAGCTACCGATTTCTTTGGCGATCGCTTTAGCTTCCTCTAAATTATTGGCGATACCTGATGGACACATGGGTACGCCAATTTTCTCCATCGCTTGTTTAAACAACAGACGGTCTTCCGCTTTCTCAATGGCGGGTAACTTTGCCCCAATTAGCTCCACACCATACTTTTCTAGCACGCCACTTTTAGCTAGAGACACTGCAATATTTAACGCTGTTTGCCCTCCCATCGTGGGCAATAAGGCATCTGGCTTTTCTTTAGCGATTACCTTTTCCACTATTTCGGGAGTTAAAGGTTCAATATAAGTACGGTTAGCCATTTCTGGGTCAGTCATAATCGAAGCAGGATTAGAATTAACCAGGACTACTTCATATCCTTCTTCTCGCAGCGCTTTACAGGCTTGCGTGCCTGAATAGTCAAATTCACAAGCTTGTCCAATTACAATCGGGCCTGAACCAAGAAGTAGAATTTTATGGAGATCTTCACGACGGGGCATATTACTCTGTCTCTTGTCTAACTTATACTGCTAGCGTTTCATTGTATAGTTTCTTGGCCCGCGAAAACGTATTCCTTTTATCTACATTTAATGACTAGCTGTTGTATATCTTTAATTTAAATTTACCAACACTATAATTTATTGGTTTGCTAATGATGCACCAATCTGTGCCAAAGTCTTATTTTTGAGTTTTTGCTACCAGCCAGTTTATACGCTTACCAGTTATTAGTGGGTGGAAGATGTTGAAGTATATCTTCTTAAAGCTCTTAGTTTAATAGTGCAGTCGCTTTAAATGGGATAAATTTAATCGCTGATTGATGTTAGCAACTTAATTCATGCTACATGCCATATACCGCCTCTTATAATTCTGATCTAGATTTTGGGCATCATAACATCATAGTCAATATCAGTCCGAAAACTTGATTCTTGCTAGTTTTAGATCTTTATGACCCACTTTCAAGCTGAAAAACATACCTTAATCATTGACAATATTCACAAACGCTCTACCGTTGAACTCCAATCGGAGACATATTCTATTGGTCGCGATCCCCAAAATTCAATTGTACTTAGTTCGACAAAAATATCTCGTTACCATGCAACCTTATTGCGAATAGCTATTTCAGGTACTGATAATTATCAATTTCGCATTATTGACGGGGATTTAAAAGGAAGGCGCAGCAGAAATGGTTTAGAAGTAAATGCCAAGAAAAGTTTTTCTCACGATCTACAAAATGGAGATGTAATCTACTTTGGTGATGGCATTACTGCTACCTATCAAGTTACTGCCGAAGTGATCAAAACTGTAACAGCAATGCACCCAGACCGACTTGAGCAATCTGGTTTTTTTGCTGACGAAATCGAAGATTCTTTAGCTACCTGTTTCCTTGGTGATTCCAGCCAATCTAGGGATTCACTCAAATCTCATCAGACTTCAAATATATCTTTGGCAGAACGTCAGGCATCAATTCAACAGTCTTTAGAGAGATTAGCCTCATTTCCTGAGCTATTTTCCAATCCGATTATCGAAATCGATCTCCAAGGCAAAATTACTTATCTCAATCCTGCTGCTCTCAAATGGTTTCCGACTTTAAGAAAAGATAAACTAGATCATCCAATTTTGGCAGGGGTAATTGCGCTGATTAAAGCTGAGTCGAAAGAATACACTATTCGGGAAATAAACATAGGAGAACAAGTATTTGAACAGTCAGTTCACTTAATTTCTGTCAATCGATTAGTTAGATGCTATGTCTCTGAAATTACTACACGTAAAGAGGCAGAAAATTTGCTCAAACAAGCTCATCATGAATTAGAACAGAGAGTCAAACAGCGAACAATAGAACTAGCTCACAGCAACGAAATATTAAAAGCAGAAATTGCCGAACGTAAACAGGCTGAACAAGAAATTCGTCTTTTGCAAACTATTACTCAAGCGATCACCGCAGCATCGAGCTTTGATGAAGCGATCGCCATTACTTTGCGTAAAGTATGCCAAACAGTTAACTGGAGTTTTGCAGAAGCTTGGATTCCTGATGAGGGGATAAACATGCTTAAACTGAGTCCCTCTTGGTATGGTAACAATCAAAAATTAGCGGAGTTTAGAAAAGCCAGCCAACACATTAATTTTCCGCGCAACATCGGTAAACCTGGCAGAGTTTGGGCAACTAAAAAACCTGAATGGACTGAAGATGTTTCTGTGCAAGTAAGCAAAATATTTCTGAGAAATAAATTTGCTCAAGCAGCAGGCTTAAAAACTTCTCTGGGAGTACCCATAGTTGCTGGAGAAAAAGTTATTGCCGTGTTTGTTTTTTTTGATTTTTCCGCTAGTCCAGAAAACAGCCAAATAGTTGAATTAGTTAAATCCGTCGCTGCTCAATTAGGCTTAATCATAGAGCGAAAAAGAGCCGAGGATGCCCTGCATTCGAGCATGGCAACTAACAAGGCTATGTTTAATGCCATCCCAGACTTAATCTTGCGCATCAATCGCCAGGGAAATTTTGTTAATTTTAAAGCTGCTAAAGAAAAAAACTTACTCACTCCCGATCAGACTTTTTTAGGGAAGCATCTCAAAGAGGTATTTCCTGAAGACATCTCTGAACCGATTGAACGGGGAATCGAAAAGGCTCTTGCGACTGGGGAACTGCAAATCTTAGAATGCCAAGTCTCTACTGATGAAGAAATTTATAGCTACGAAGTGCGTCTTGCTAATAGTGATGTTGATGAGGTGATGGCAATCATCCGCGATATTACTGAGCGCAAACGAGCAGAAGAAGATGTTCGTCGCACTCTAGAACAGGAGAAAAAGCTGGCTGAATTGAAAAGTCGCTTTGTCACGATGGCATCCCATGAATTTCGCACTCCCTTAGCCTCAATTTTGTCTTCTGCTGAATTGTTGGAGCATTATAGTCATAAGTGGAGTGAAGAGAAAAAACTCAGCCACCTCTATCGGATTCAAAGCTCAGTCAAGCATATGACTGGATTACTTAATGATGTTCTTTTATTAGGTAAAGCAGAGGTAGGAAAACTCCAGCTAAACCCAACTAAATTTAATTTGTTTCAATATTGCCAACAGTTAGTGGAAGAAATCGATCTCACTACAACAACTCACCAGATCGTTTTTCAAGCGAACAATGAATGTGAATCCCAGAGTGAGCCTGCTGAAAATGAAGGTTATCTAGTCTGTTTAGATGAAAAAATTCTCAGACATATTTTGAGTAATCTACTCTCTAATGCCGTTAAATATTCTCCTCAAGGCGATCGCGTTGATTTTAATCTTGTGTGTCAATCAGAACAGGCAGTTTTTCAGGTTCGTGACTATGGTATTGGTATTCCTTTAGAAGATCGCGCACAGTTGTTCGACTCTTTTCATCGAGCTACTAACACAGGTTCAATTCCTGGTACTGGACTAGGTTTATCGATCGTTAAACGCTCAGTAGATTTGCATCAAGGCAGCATCTCGGTTGATAGCCAGCTTGGAGAAGGTACTACTTTTATTGTTATCCTTCCTTACTTGAAAATTGAATAAAAATAAGCAATTGAACATCTACCTTTAGATATATTTTTATTTAATTTAATCTTTGAAACTCAATATTTCTAATTAAAAATCTCTAGTACTCAATCTATTTATCCGTTATATTTCTGAGGTTTTTTTGACTAAATAAAAGTAAATTGATAACTAAGTCAAAAGCATAATAATCAAAACTGATTATTACTGAGAAAATCAAGCAATGTTTCAACTATTTGCCATTTTTTATTAAATAAATACCATGACCAAAATTTTAGTTATTGAAGATGAATTGTTTATCCGCGAAAATATTGTCGATTGTCTAGAAGCAGAAGATTTTGAAGTATTTAGCACTGAAAATGGGATTTTGGCAATTTTGTGGGCGCAAGAAAATATTCCTGACTTAGTTATTTCTGATGTCATGATGCCAGAAATAAGTGGGCATGAAATTCTAGCCGAAATGCGAGATATACCTGAAACAGAGCTAATTCCCTTTATTTTTTTGACAGCCATGGCAGACAAAGATGATATTAGGCATGGCATGGAGCTAGGTGCAGATGATTATTTGACTAAGCCATTTACCAGAAATGAGTTGTTAAATGCAGTTACTTCTCGTTTATTAAAGCAGGCAAAGCTCATGAAACAATATCACGATGAGCAGCAAAAAACTAAAATCTTAGAGCAAAAAATTAAAGAGCTAGAAGAACTACAAATTAAAGATAAGCTGTCTCACGAATATGAACAGGCTTTACTTAAAATAAATACAGCAATTAACTTAGTAAAAAAAATTCAGTCCAAACCAGAAGATAGTTCAACCGTTAGCTTAACCCAGCGTAATCTCCAAACCATTAAAGATACTTGTGCAGCGGAAATTGCTATGATCAGACAACTTCCTCATCTGGAAGCTCAACTATATTCTAAAAACAAAATGCTTTCATTAATTTTACAAAGTTAATTATGTTTTTTAAATTCATATTAGGAGCTATATTTATTGGTTTGCTAATCTTGCCAATATTTCTTGCTATTTAACCATATTCAAAGCAACTAAATCTTCGATCTGGCTAATATTATTGTCTCCTGCTAGATAGCCAATACCACGATGTAGATGGAGGTTAAACTGTTCTTTTAGAGTATCTTGTTCTGTTCCCAGTCCATCTTGATAACATCTTTGCTTTAAAGCAATCAATAACATGTCGGCAATCTCTCCGCCAAAAACATTCCAAGCTATTTCGACTTTACTATCAGTTTTAATAGGTACGGGAGAAGGAATGCTAGGTTCAGCCAAAGAACGACACAAAGCCCAGCGACAAAGAATGTTCCACTGCTTTATTTTGGTATTGCGCTTAAGTTTGACCAGCTGATCTTCGGCTGTTTTAGAAATGCGAACTCGTTCTAGAGGGTTATCCATAGATTAATTACTGTTCATCGCTCACTGTTCACTGTTCATTGTTCATTGCTCATTGCTCATTGTTCACTGCGGGGATCTAGGGCATCTCTTAAACCATCTCCCAAAAGATTAAAGGCTAAGACGGTCAAAATGATTAACAAGGCAGGGGGAATAATTAACCAAGGTTGTAATACTAGGATTGAGGCATTAGTGGCAGAGGATAATAAATTACCCCAACTGGGATCTTTGGCTTGAATACCCAAGCCGATTAAGCTCAAAACTGATTCGGCAATGATAAAGCCGGGAACAGCCAAAGTAGCGGAAATGATGATATAGGTAGCTGTTTGAGGCAAGATATGACGCACGATAATATAGAGCGGATTTGCCCCCATGGCATTGGCAGCTTGGACAAATTCTTGTTCTTTGATCGATAATACTTGCCCCCTGACTACTCGTGCTAATCCTGCCCAACTAATTAAGGAGGTGATCAGCACAATAATTAGGAAAGTTTGGGCGCTGCTTAAACCATCGGGAATTACTGAAGCCAAGGCAATCAGTAAATAGATTCCTGGGATGGTCATCAAAACTTCTACCAGGCGCATAATAATAGCATCTGCTGTACCGCCAAAGTAGCCAGAAATTCCTCCTGCCAACATACCTAGAGGATAGGAAACAGCTATCCCTGCAAGTCCAATAAATAGGCTAATTCTGCCACCAAACAACAGGCGACTAAATAAATCTCTACCTTGTTCGTCCGTACCCAGGATGTTAATTTGAGCTTTGCCTACTGTGCCAAATAAATGCCTAGCTAAGGGGATGCCAGGAAAAATAGTGACCGACTCAAAGCTAGGAGGTAGAGGTAAAGATATTTTAAACAAATTATAGGGCGTGCCTTTTACGAAAAGATTAATTGGGGTGGCTTGGTCGCGATTAATAATTAACAAGCGATCGCCTGTATTAAGATCTGTCGTTCCCTGAGTTGTGGGATAAACAAATGGCGTGGTTAACTTACCTGCTTCGTCGCGCCAATGAATTGTCGTCGGTGGTAACAGAGATCCATCATCTTGAGAAGCGTAAGGAGAATAGGGAGCAATAAAATCTGCAAAAATAACCGCAAGATAAAAAGTAATTAGAATCGATGCACCAATCTGCGCCAAAGTATTATTCTTGAGTTTTTGCCACCAGTTCATAAATCAGTTACCAGTTATCGGTTAGTTAAAGATTTTGATTTTTAATTATATCTTCAAGCTATTTTTTATATCTATTGATCAGGATAATAATTAATTCTATCTCCTAAACCAACCTGCTCTAACATAGCTATGGCGTGATTGCGCATTTCCTGTTTAGAGTATTTACCCTGTACTTCTAAACAAAAATATTCAATAAAACTTGTTGATGCTGCTGTGCCTTTTAGTGTGTATCCGAAACAATGGACAGATCGTCAAACAAGTAAAATTATTTTTCGACCAGATAATTGTCAAATAAATCAGGAACAGAACATTCAGGAGAGTTTACCTAACTGCACCATTTCTGGAAAAGACGTTCTAAATCTGCCACCAAATATTAATATCCGTAGAGGAATTTTTACTCTCGAATACACAGAGGGAGAACTAATTAGAACAATTACCTTTCGTATACCAATTAGTGCTGAGTCGGAAACTGGATTGGTAGTTGTTGAGTAGAAATGTTTTCTAAGTTTAATTCAGTTTACTAAACTACTCGGTTTAGTTTTATAATATAACTAGTTAAAACTAAACGGTTTAGTCATAAACGAACCTGGTAGCTATGAACTACATTACAGACAAACAAAACAAATCATCTAAACCTCTGGTTAAAAACGTATCTGCTATCCTTGTCGGTTTGGCTTTAATTCTGGTTGGCGTAACAGTATATAAAATAAGTTCTACTGATACTTCTCAAACGGAAGTACCTCCCCCAGCAATGCCAGAAATAAAAACCGTGACAGCATTAGGTAGATTAGAACCCAGTGGGGAAATTATTGAGATCTCTGCATCCTCTGGATCACAAGGAAATCGAATTGAAAAGTTATTAGTCAAACAGGGAGATCAGATTAAAGCAGGTGATGTAATTGCCGTATTAGATAGTCGCGATCGCCTGCAAGCAGCTTTAAATCAGTCACAAGAACAGGTAAGAGTAGCTGAGGCAAATTTAGCTTTAGTTAGGGCAGGGGCAAAAACAGGAGAAATTCAGGCACAACAAGCAGCGATCGCCCGTATTGAAGCTGAACGTAGCAACGATATTATGGCGCAAACGGCGATGGTAGATAGGATGCAAGCCGAATTAAACAATGCTCAAGTAGAATATCAAAGGTATCAAAGTCTGTATCAAAATGGTGCAATCTCGGCATCAGAAAAAGATAGTAAATATCTCACTCTCGAAACGGCAAAAAAACAGCTAGCCGAAGCCAAAGCTAACCTAAATCGTATTAAGTCAGGACAACAAGAACAACTAGCCGAAGCCAAAGCCACTTTAGATCAAATCGCCGAAGTACGCCCAGTTGATGTAGCAGTAGCCGAAGCAGAAGTTAGAGAGGCACAAGCAGCAGTTCAAACCGCCCAAGCAGAATTAGATCAGGCTTATATTAAATCTCCCCAAGCAGGAACAGTAATTAAAATTATGACTCGCCCTGGGGAAGTAGTAGCTAGTGATCGGGGAATAGTCAGAATTGGGCAAACCAGCCAGATGTATGCTGTAGCGGAAGTTTATGAAAGCGACATCGATAAAGTAAAACTAGGACAGAAGGTTAGTGTTACCAGTAGTGCGATCGCCGAAAAATTAACAGGTACTGTTGAAACTATTGGTTTAGAAGTCGAACGCCAAGAAGTAGTTAATACCGATCCGACAGCCAACATAGATGCCAAGGTAGTGGAAGTGAAAGTCAAGTTAGATCCAGAGTCTAGTAGGAAGGTAGCAGGACTTACTAATTTGTTGGTGGATGTCAGGATTGATCTGTAGGTAGTAGGGGAGGAAGGCTTGCGCCCAGTAGAGAAAAAGTATAGCAGTCGAGAAAACAATTAACAATTATCCATTGTCAATTATTAATTAAAAACAATGTTTAAATCATTAAAAAACCGTACTCCTTTGGGGTGGTTGCAACTCAAGCATGACAAGCTTCGACTGTTAACTGCGTTATCGGGAATTGCTTTTGCAGACATCTTAATCTTTATGCAGTTGGGGTTTATGAATGCTTTGTATACCTCCAATACTCAATATCCACGCAAAATTAAGGGAGATATAGTTTTAACTAGTACTCAAGCAACTAATTTTAATAAACCCTATACCTTTCCTCGCCGACGACTGTATCAAGCGATGGATGTACCTGGGATAAAATCGGCTGAACCTATATATGTTGGTTCTCTTGATTGGCGCAACCCCCAAAATCGCGAAAAAACCTCGATGACGGTGGTTGGTTTTGATCCAGCTAAACCTGCTTTTAATTTACCAGAAGTTAATGGTCAATTAGATAAACTCAAAATTCCCGATACAGTACTATTTGATCGGGCATCTAGGGGAGAATATGATCGAGTTGTCAACCAGATCCAACAGGGAAAAACTGCTACGACAGAAAGCGATCGCACTACTTTAACTATTGCTGGTGTATTTAAAGTTGGAGCTTCTTTTGCTGACGATGGGGCATTAATTACGAGCGATCAGACTTTTATGCGTTTATTTCCCCGTAAACAGCCAGGATTAGTTAGTTTAGGCGTAATTAATCTCAAAGATGGTCAGGATATAGAAAAAGTAAGAACGTATCTCAATAATTATCTTGCTGATGATGTTCAGGCTTATACATATCAAGAATATGTCGATGCTGAACTTGATTACATTAAAAGCAGTACTGCAATTGGTTTTGTCTTTACTTTGGGGACAATGATGGGCTTTATTGTCGGAATTGTGATTGTCTATCAGGTACTTTCCACCGATGTTAACGATCATATGGCAGAATACGCTACTTTTAAGGCAATGGGTTATAAAAACTCTTATTTACTCGGTGTGGTGTTTGAAGAAGCAATTATCCTCTCGATTATTGGCTTTGTTCCCAGTGTGGCGATCGCAGCAGGACTATATCAATTAACCGCAGCAGCAACTGCTTTACCTATCGTCTTACCAGCATCTAGGGCTGTCACTGTAATGATCATGACTATTGTTATGTGTAGCATTTCAGGGGCGATCGCCACTCGTAAACTTCAGTCAGCCGATCCTGCGGATATCTTTTAGAAAGAGTTTACTAGACTATTTTACGAATTGCTTCGCAGTTGCGAATACACATTCTTGTAACTGTCTACATCTCTAACTTTTCATAAAAAGATTTGGCGTTGGTAAATGAGTAATGCTTTTATTTGAAACAATCATTAGAAAGTAAACTGTTACGAATTACTTTTCATCAATCCATAAATTAGTTCAAAATCATGTTGCTTAATCTCAAACAAGCCAAGTCTAAATTTAAAACTCCAGTGTTTTTTGTTAGTAATAAATTTTAGTTGTTCAATTAAAGGTTTAATCTGTACTTCTTGACAGTTTTCAAATTCAGCATTTCGGCGATATGGCTGAAAGCGATCGCGGTTCTACAACTTGATAAATATCTCGATCTTTAATTGTGACAACTGCTGTAAATGCTTGAATAGGTTTTCCATTTTGTAATGACGTTTTGGGAGAATAAAAAATTATGTAATCAACTGGTTGTAATTTCTTGAGTGGAGTTTCTTTACCATGTCCTGCTTGGACAAAACTTTCTTCTTTTCCTACTATTATATAATTTTTTGAAACTGTATTAATTGAATGTTTCATTCATGTTTTATTGTTTCAACTTACTCCATTCTTCTTTAGTAATATTCAATCTATTTTCTTCTACCCACTCACCCTTTTTTATAAATCCTTGCGGTATATACTCAATAAAATTCATGCCAACTGTTTTTAAAACATTTAAGCTTGCATCTCTCAGTTTTAATTATTATATTTGGCGATAAACTCATCTTTGCTTAAACCATATATTGCAGCTTTTCGCTCTGATGCTAGCAAATTTGGCAATTGATTTTCACTAAAACAAAACTCTTTTTCCCGTCTTAAACCTGCTTTTTCCATCACCCGAATCGATGCTTTATTTTCTATCAATGCCCAAGACACAACTTTGGTTACACCCAACTCAGAAAATCCCTTAGCTATGATTGCTTTAGAGCCTTCGCTAGCAAAACCACGATTCCAGTCATCTTTACACAATCTATATCCTAAAGCAATTTCATTGCCACTCACTAAATTAAATTCTGTTAAATAAGCAAAATTTGTCGTAGTCAGAAAATGAAACCAGCCAATAAATTTATTACTTATTTTTTCTATAGCCGCCCAAAATCCTAAGTTCGTATTTTTTTCATAAGATTCTAAGTATTTCGATAAATTTTTCTCTATATCATGATAACTTGTCGGCAACCCACCATTGATATAACGCATTACTTCAAAGTCGCTATTCAAATTAAATAAATTATTTAAATCATCGACAACAAACTGACGCAAAATTAATCTATTTGTTTCTAAATATACGTTCATAAACATAAATTAGTAAAGTAGCTATGAATAACAATCAACAACAAATCAAACAACCAGTAATTGATATTAAAAACTTAGATCATTACTTCGGTAAAGGTGAACTTCGTAAACAAGTTTTATTTAACATTAATTTAACTATAAATAGAGGCGAAATTGTTTTAATGACAGGGCCTTCTGGTTCGGGTAAAACAACATTACTAACTCTTGTTAGTGGATTACGTTCACCCCAGTCTGGAACTTGTAAAATACTTGGTAAAGAACTTTGTGGTGCATCTCCCGCAGAATTAGTGCAAGCTAGACGCAATAATGGCTATATCTTTCAAGCGCATAATTTACACCATAGTTTAAATGCTACTCAAAATGTCCAGATGGGTTTAGAAGTACAGGGTATATACTCCAAAAAAGAAAGGCGCGATCGCGCTGTAGCCATGTTAGAACAAGTAGGCTTAGGGGAGAGGATTGATTACTATCCTGATAACCTATCTGGGGGACAAAAACAACGAGTTGCGATCGCTCGTGCTTTAGTTGCCCATCCTGCAATTGTTCTAGCTGATGAACCGACAGCAGCCTTGGATAGTAAATCAGGACGAGATGTAGTTAATATTATGCAAAAACTAGCCAAAGAACAAGGCAGCACTATTTTATTGGTAACTCACGATGAGCGCATTTTAGATATTGCGGATCGCCTTGTTCACATGGAAGATGGTAGATTAGTATCGCATCGCTCTTTTAATGCCGTGACTATGACAAACTAATGCTGAAGTTTCTCTGTTTTGTTTTGTTCAATGCGATCGCTTTTAAAAGCTTTTAGATGATTTTAAGACGACAATGGGGATGTATTGACTAATACATCCCCATTGATTAAAGATAAATTTTGGTAATTTACAGATAGATGTTTTTTGTTTAGTAGGCAAGAGTCTCTAAAGTTTCTTTGAGGTAACTTCGTACTTGCTGGTCTAATTCAATGTCGCTACTGATATCTCTTTCTTGCTGCCAACTTTGAAAACCTGAGCTTTTGGAGATTGCCTGTCTAAGACTGAACCAAATTTCTTGATCCCTTTCGTTTAGCGAAGCGATAGTTGAGTTTGTCATGTATGTAAAATTTTTATTACTCTATATTTTTTAGTTTAACTCAAGTAAATTGAGTATCTGTATTTCTAAATACATAAATCCTCGGATAACTATAAATATGTTAGTAAAGCTTAATTTGTTTCTTTTTTTCTAACTAACTTAGTTAACCAGTCTACTTTATCAATTTTAATGCCAGGAGTCGTAAAATCACTTGCTATTTCTTGTAGAGTACACTGTTTGATTTGGGCTAATTCTAATTCATTAGTTAACAAAACCTGAACTGCATTTAGAGGTATTTGAACAAAAAGATTACTGCCCAAGAAAGCGATGCTGGCGATCGCTAATCCTAAAATACGCTGCTGCGGTAATAAGTTAGCAATTCCTGTGGTTGCTGGAGCAAAATTATATAGTAACCATAGATTAAACAGCATTAATCCTGTGGCGATCGCGTTGACAACTTTTTGTTGCTTTCTTTTAAATAAAGCCAGAATTTTTCTTTGCTTTACGCTTAAAAATTTAGGCGGGAGAGCAAAAAACAATACGCTAAAAATATTAAACGGACGGTAGAGCTGCATTAATAACACAGGGAGAATAGCGATCGCTATTAACCAAGGCAATTCGAGCAAATAGCTGTATCTATCTCCCACTGCTAGCCCAATCGAGGCAACACCAAACATCAAGGGAAACATGATTATGCCCCCAACATGAATCCATAAAAAAGGTTCAGAACGAGTATTCGTCATTGTTGATTATACAGAAATGCATCGGGGCGTTTTGACCAGCGCCCCTATATACTTATCTGGCAGAAAATGACTTTATTTAAGCTGCTTAAGCTCTATTAAAATCAACCTCCCAGTTTGGCAATCTTACTTAGTCGCCAAAGTACGACGTTTAAACACCAGCTCGTAAGCTTCGATGATGTCACCCTCCTTCCAATCAGAGAATTTACTTGCACCAATACCACACTCAAAGCCAGTGTTAACTTCTTTTACGTCTTCTTTCATACGTTTGAGAGAGTTTAGATCCCCTTCATGGACGATGTTGTTGCCGCGACGAACTCGAATTTTGCAGTTCCTTACTATTTTGCCCGATAAAACGTAACAACCGGCAACTGCGCCGCGACCAACTGGAAAGACAGCCCTAACTTCAACCTGACCAAGATTTTCCTCAACTTGTTCGGGATCGAGAAGACCTTCCATTGCTCCTTGAATTTCATCCAAAAGCTTATAGATGATATCGTATTGGCGAATGTCTACTCCTTCTCGATCTGCTGCCTGTCTTGCTCCTGCTGCTAGGGTAGTATTGAAGCCAATAATTACTGCACCACTCGCTGCTGCTAAATCTACATCGGTTTCTGTCACTTCTCCTGGAGATGCCATCAGAGTACGAATTTGTACTTCATTTTGCGGTAATTGCTGTAGAGAACCAAGAATGGCTTCTACAGAACCTTGAACATCGGCCTTGATAATCAGGTTGAGTTCCTTTAGTTCACCCTCTTGAGCCTGGGCTGAGATGCTGCTGAGACTAATACGACGAGAAGATAGAGACTGGAGTAACCGATTATCTCTTTGGGCAATTGCTCGCTGATCGGCGATCGCTCTTGCCTCTTTCTCGTCTTGATAAACATCAAATTCATCCCCCGCTTCTGGAACTTCATTGAGTCCCAGAATTTCCACGGCAAAAGATGGCGTTGCTGCTTCTACTTTTGCTCCTGTATCGTCAATCATGGCGCGAACTCGACCGAGAACTGAACCCGCGACGATACTATCTCCCACTCTCAAAGTACCGTTTTGTACCAGCAGGGTTGCCACAGGGCCTCGATTACGATCAAGATTAGCCTCAATCACCGTTCCTTTAGCAGCACGGTCTGGATTAGCCGAAAGTTCTTCTACTTCCGCCACTAACAGGATCATCTCTAGCAGTTCGTCTAAATTGTCTCCTTTGAGGGCGCTAACGTGAACCATTGTGGTATCTCCGCCCCACTCTTCGGGAACCAAACCCTGATCTGTTAATTCTTGTTTAATGCGATCGGGATTAGACTCTGGCTTATCTACCTTATTAATCGCCACAATCAAGGGTACTTCAGCAGCTTTAGCATGACTAATTGCTTCTTTCGTTTGCGGCTGTACTCCATCGTCTGCCGCTACCACTAACACGGCAATGTCCGTCACTCTAGTGCCCCTAGCACGCATGGCGGTAAAGGCTTCGTGACCAGGAGTATCCAGGAAAACAATTTGCTGCTGCTTGCCATTGTGTTCCACATCTACATGATAAGCCCCAATGTGTTGAGTAATCCCGCCTGCTTCCCCAGAAGCTACAGTACTCTTGCGGATTGAGTCTAGCAAAGTGGTTTTACCATGATCTACGTGACCCATAATAGTCACTACTGGTGGGCGAGTTTGAAGATTCTCTAGATCATCTGCATCCAGCATTTCTGTATTCTTAATCGCTGCCGATTTTTCGGCTGGAGTTTCCACAATTACACCCAACTCTTCTGCTACCGAACGAGCGGTGGCTAAATCTAAAGTTTGAGTGATGTTAACGGAAATTCCTTTGAAAAACAGATTTCTGATAATATCTGTCTCAGGAGTATTGAGCCGCTCTGCTAAATCCCGCACAGTTAAATTGTCTGTCAGAATAATAGATTCCGATAGGGTAGGCACAACTTTTCCTTTAGACTGACGTTCATTTTTCTGAGTCTTCTCAGTTTTGAAGGATGGCTTACGAGGCTTCTTGTTCACAGTTGCTGCTGGCTGCTGCTGCATCGACTTGGGCTTAGCAGGGCGTGCTGTAGACAAGCTGAAGGCTTCATTGATCTGCACTGCATTGGCATCAGATTCATCAAAATCTTCGTCATCCAAAATCGGCTTGGGTCCACGGCGTTTCTTCGCTGCTTTGCCTTTGCCTAACTTAGCTTGTTTACTCTCATCTTCTTCTTCATTTTCCCACTCTTTAACTTTTTTGGGCGGAGCAGGGCGCTTGAGGCGAGTGACTTTTTTAACTTCTAGGTCATCCGCTTCAACATCATCACCATCGAGGTTATCTACCAGTTCTTCATCTTCTGGCTCGTCTTTGGGCGCTACTTTACCTACTGTTTGAGCTTTCTGGGGTCTTTGATTCAGCTTAGGCAGAGGTGCAATAACCTTTTTTTTCTTCTCTTCTGGTGGTTCTTCTGTTTTGCTTTGAGGCGGGTCGATTGAGCGAATCTTTGGCTTACTTGGAGACTGAATTAAGTTTCGGCTGGCTGATTTTTTCGCTTGAGGTCGAGAAGGTGGGACAGTTAACCTTGGTGGTTGAATTGAACTAGCGTTGTTTAAATCTAAATTGCGATCGGCAGTAGACGCTACTTCTTCATCCCGCTCAAAACCAGATTCAGTGTGCATAGGTTTGGCTAGCGTTGAAGATTTTCCAGTAAACCCACCCGCAGAATTTGCTGTTTGGGGTCTCGAAGGTGGCGTAACTAATCTAGGAGATTCTCCAGGGGAATTTGCTGCTTGAGTTCTCGAACTAGGATTGGAGTTGTCAGTTCGATAATGTACAGCTAAAATTTGCTGTTTGCGTTTGGCTGGGACTTTCAGAGCTTTATCACCTTTTTTCTGAACATCATGATTGTTTTCGGTGCGAGGGGACTTTGTCGCCACCGATTTTACTCTTTCTGCATCATCAACCGTAATAGTACTACTGTGGCTTTTGACTGCAATATTGAGTTGTTCGCAAATTTCTTTAATATCTTTGTTGTCCAAATTCAATTCTTTCGATAATTCGTATATTCTAACTTTGCCGTTGTTCATCCACTATGCCCCTCAGTTGACTATTTATATTTTATTTGACCATTGGTTTATCCATGTAGTCCTTCATGTGTTTAAGTTTCGATCACAGATTGCTTAAAGCTATATGTGACATTTGATGCCAGTTTATTAACTCTATCCTAAGATTAGAATTTAAATTAAACAATAAAATAATCAGAGCAAGTTTCAGATTATAGCTAATAGTAATTTATCCATAGCTTTATTTTAGAGAAAAACATCAAATTATAGATCTAGTCTTAAATTTTATCTTGAACAATCTATGTTTTGTCTCTAAGCTCTAAGCAGATCAGCTTAGACGTGCTTGTAAATTTTGATAAATATGATCGGGCACCTTAGTTCTTAAAGCACCTTTGAGACGGTTTTTACTTTTGGCCGTGGTTAAGCAGTGAATATTAGGGCATAGATAAGCAGAACGTCCCATGCCTCCATCTAACTGAATTTGGCAACTAGATGCTAAACGTACAACGCGCCAGAAGGATTGTTTGGGAGCAATTTTTTTACAGCTTATACATCGACGATAATTAATCTGATTCAAACTTTGGTAATTTTTTAAGATTTTGCTCAGGTTTTAGATCTGATTTGGTAGAAAATCAGGCTACATTTGAAGATCGTCCTGATAAATTCTAGCGTAGCCCGATTTAATTGGTTTAGCAACGCTAGACTTATCTTCTAAATTCCTCACTCTTCTGTAGATTCGGCTGATTCAGCGAATTGAGCAACCTCTTCTAGTTCAGGCGCTGCCTCTACCCCTTCTTCAGACTCTACATCAGCTTCATCATCAAACTCTTCGTGAGCAATTGCTGCCCATTTTGCCATTTCTGCCTCTTCATCAAACTTAGCAACATCTTTGATATCTATTTTCCAACCAGTGAGACGAGCTGCTAAACGAACATTTTGTCCCTCTTTACCAATGGCTAGGCTTAATTGGTCTTCAGCAACCAGAACAATCGACTGCCTATCTTCGGTATTGGCTAAAATCACCCGATCTACTCTAGCAGGACTAAGAGAATTTGAGATGTAGGTAGCGGGGTCTGGTGACCAGCGAATTACATCAATTTTCTCCCCCCGTAGTTCATTAACCACGGCTTGAATTCTCGAACCCCTCGCACCGATACAGGCTCCTACAGGATCGACATCTCGTTCTACAGTATCTACCGCGATTTTGGTACGTACTCCTACATGACGAGAAGGAGGATGAGCTTCTCTGGCAACAGCTACAATACGAACAATTTCTTCTTCTATTTCAGGAACTTCGTTGCTAAATAGCTCTACCACTAAACCTGCTGCCGCTCTAGAAACCATTAGCTGTGGTCCACGATGGGGTGTATCTCTAACTGTTTTCAGGTAAACCTTAAAAGTTGTATTAGAGCGATAGGTATCGTTTGGTAGTTGTTCTCGCTTGGGCAATTCTGCTTCAACTTCTGGCTGTCCGAGTCCACTAGTAACCGCTACAATCGCGGATTGACGCTCAAACCGAACTACCCTAGCTTGTAAGACTGTATCTTCCAAGTCTTGGAATTCTTCTTGAATCAATTTACGCTGTTGATCTCGCAGTTTTTGTAGTAGTACTTGTTTGGTTTGAATGGCTGCCATCCGCCCAAAGTCTTTTTGCTCAGGAGTGACATCCACTAGCACCGAGTCTCCAACTTGAATCTCCGAATCATCCACCTGTTCTCGAACTTCACTTAGAGCAATCTGATGATCCCGATCTTCAATCTGGTCTTTACTAATGTCAACAATGACCTTGGTAGTGAGAATTTGAAACCCTTCTTCTTCAGTATCTAGCTGGACATTAAAGTTTTCAAAATATTCTTCGTCAAACTCTTCATCGCGAGCTTTAGAACGACGAAATTTTTCATATCCTTTAATAAGTGCTTCTCTTAAGGCTTCTTCAACAGAACTACCTGGCAGATTGTATCTTTGACTAATTTCTTCAATCGTTGCCCTTAAACCAGGCAAACTGACTATAGTCATGGGGTACTCCTAAAATAGTGAAATAAATATTTAAATGGTCGATTTTAGTTGAGCAGTTGAGCGCAAAATGCAAAATGTTTAGTTGCTTCTGGGTTATCCATCGTCAAGCTGCACCTTAGCAATTAATTCGCGGGGGATAGAGATCGCTTTACCCTTATCGTTGATATGAATTGTGGTTTCATCTCGATATTGCAGTCGCCCTTGCCATTGCTTTTTGTTTTTGTAAGGAGCAAAGGTTTTGATAGTTACACAAAACCCCTTGAAGGCAACAAATTCCCGCTCTGTAGTTAAGGTGCGGGAAATACCAGGACTAGAAATTTCCAGGACATAAGCTCCAGGAATGATTTCGGTTAAGTCTAGTTTCTCTTCAAGCATCCGGCTCATTTGTTCACAGTTTTCTAGGCTAGTATTTCCCTCGGAATTTCTCACGTCTATTCTCAAAATGGGCGGTGTTTTGTTAGTTTGAAACACGGCATCTACTAACTCTAAGTTAAGCTCTTCAGCTAAGGGTGATGCTAGTTCAATAATTTTAGGGACAAGAGGATGAGTCATGGCTCGCAAAAGTTTGGTCTGACGCCAACTAACTTGGATGGTGAGTTAGAGTTTGAACTATGGTTGATTTTGGCAACAAAAAAAGCGGGCAAACCCCACTTCTATGCTTGATATCCTTGCAGGTAGAAAAATTTTAGTCCGCTCTACTAATATTTCTGCAATATATCATACCAATAAAATCAAAGTAGCGAGAATAATTTAATTCTCTTTTATACCAAAAGACACAGCTGAACAATAATTAACCTAAGTCAGAACTCAAGCTAAACACTGAACTACTGTGTCTTTTTACCAAAGCTTGGTAGATTTTAGAACAAGCCTAAAGTTAAAGACTCATCAATGGGAAAAGTAGCCCCAATTCCTAGCCAAATAGTTACTACAGTACCAAAGAGGAAAACTGTAGTCGCTACAGGACGACGGAAAGGGTTTTGGAATTTGTTGACGTTTTCGATAAAAGGAATCAACATTAAACCTAAAGGTACTGCTGTTTGAGCAGCAATTCCTAATAGTTTGCTAGGGACAACTCGTAGGATTTGAAATACAGGGTATAAATACCACTCAGGTAAAATCTCTAGAGGGGTAGCAAAAGGATTTGCAGGCTCGCCCATAACCGCAGGGTCTAAGACTGCTAGGCTAACCAGCAAGCCAATAGTTCCTAAAATTACTACAGGAAAAATATATAACAAATCATTGGGCCAAGCAGGTTCACCGTAGTAGTTGTGACCCATACCTTGTGCCAATTTAGCGCGTAAAGCAGGATCGGTTAAATCTGGCTTTTTTAATGTGGACATAGTGTTCTCTCCTAAATTTACTTTGGCTCAGCTAGTGAAATAAAAAAATGTTAGTTCTTTCAACTGCTGTATCAAATAAAGTGGCACTTTAAGTTTAGAAAAAAGTTAAGTGGTTTTAATCTACCTCTGTGCCGACTGGCGTAAAGCAACATGCGTATTTAGATATATTTGTTTTACGCACATCTGTTTGGATTTTAATCTCCATACAGAAACTCTGGTTGATTATTTTAAAATTTACAAAGGACCAGATATACCCTGTTTGCGAATCATCAAGAAGTGTAGCAGCATAAAGACTGCAATCAACCAAGGCAAGACAAAGGTATGCAAGCTATAAAAACGAGTTAGAGTGGCTTGACCAACACTAGCACCGCCTCTTAATAACTCAACCATTTGATCGCCGACTACAGGAATTGCAGCAGGTACACCAGATACAATTTTTACCGCCCAGTAACCAACCTGATCCCAAGGAAGAGAATAGCCAGTTACCCCAAAGCTGACGGTAAGTACTGCCATGATGACACCAGTAATCCAGGTCAACTCACGAGGCTTTTTAAAACCACCAGTTAAGTAAACGCGGAAAGTATGCAAAATCATCATCAAGACCATCATACTGGCTGACCAGCGATGGATCGAACGAATTAGCCATCCAAAGCTGACTTCGTTCATGATGTATTCAACTGAAGTAAATGCTTCAGCGACGTTGGGCTTATAGTAAAAAGTCATGCAAAATCCAGTTGCAAACTGAATTAGGAAGCAAACTAGAGTAATACCGCCCAGGCAATAGAAAATATTTACATGGGGAGGTACATATTTACTAGTGATGTCGTCAGAAATTGCTTGAATCTCCAAACGCTCATCAAACCACTGAAAAGTTTTTGAATCTGTTACTTGTTTAGAAAACATGAAGCCTATAAATTAGCTAACAAAAAATAGTTATGGATGAAGTTTGACGATCAGACTTGCAAAGCTCTGCATCACTTAAACTCTCAAGAATTATTACCTGAGAAAATAGTATTTACAATACCGCCTTACAAAGTCTGTAGGTTGCAAATGCGTACTTTAAGTTTATCTGTTCTAAGGACAGAAATTATGATTTTATCTGTTCTAGGGACAGAAATTACGCATTGTGCATTATGTGTATTTGCTGTTTAAGTCCAGATTAGAGCAAGACTATATGAGAAAAGTTTTACTCTATTTAGAAAATGTAACATAGCTTTAAGCTATGATGTCTTTATTTATTGTCGTATTATACGCCAATTTTAGGTTGGGATAACTCATAAATCTTGAATAGATTGGCGATTGGGCTTTGCCTAGGCTTGGCGATCGCAATAGTCCAGTGAATAAAAATACTCTTGGTTAATAGGTAACAATTAGTTAAGAATTGCTAAATTTAAAATAACAGTCATAGTCAAGATATCGCCCTACTTAATTTTCTCTTATGGTCAAAAAAGTTTTTTCCCTGGCTTTAGTCGCATTTTTCTGGATTGCCTCTTGCTGGTATATTCCTGATGCTCAAGCTTTTACAGAGGAGCAAAAGCTGTTGCTGCAATCTTGGCGGATTGTCAACCAGTCTTATCTAGATGAAACCCTCAACCATCAAAACTGGTGGAAGTTAAGAGAAAAATTTATTAAAAAGCCTTTACGCGATCGCAACGAGACGTATAGTGCTATAGAAGAGATGTTGGCAACTCTAGACGATCCGTTTACAAGACTACTAAGACCAGAACAGTATCATAGTTTACAGGTCAATACTTCAGGAGAACTTTCTGGTGTAGGGCTACAGATCAATATTAATCCCGAAACTAAGTTAATTGAAGTGATTTCTCCTTTAGCTGGCTCTCCCGCTGAAGCAGCAGGAATTGAACCAAGAGACAGCATTTTAGAAATTGATGGGGTAGATGCCAAAACCATCACTCTAGATGAAGCAGCAGCCATGATGCGAGGGGTAACAGGTAGTAAAGTCTCTTTAAGAATCCAGTCTGGTCAAGACAAAACTGCCAAACCTCGTAATGTAGAAATAGTGCGCGATCGCATTTCGCTTAATCCTGTTTATACTGCTTTAGATACCAATACAGACAAAAAAGTTGGCTATGTGCGCTTGAATCAATTTAGTGCCAATGCAGCCAAAGAAATTGCTAATAGGGTTAATGACCTAGAAAAACAGGGCGCAGAGGCTTATATTCTAGATCTACGGAATAATCCTGGGGGTTTACTCCAGGCTGGGATCGAAATTGCTCGCATGTGGATTGATGGGGGGACGATTGTTTATACCGTAAATCGTCAAGGGGCATTGGGTAGCTTTGAATCTAATAGTGAAATACTCACGGAAGATCCGCTAGTAGTTTTGGTCAACCAGGGGACAGCTAGTGCGAGTGAAATTTTGGCGGGAGCATTACAGGATAATGAAAGAGCTTTATTAGTGGGAGAAAAAACTTTTGGCAAAGGACTAATTCAATCTTTATTTGAGTTGCCCGATGGTGCAGGTTTAGCCGTGACGGTAGCTAAATATGAAACTCCTAACCATACTGATATTAATAAGCTAGGAATTATGCCCGACGATGTAGTTACCCAAAACCCGATTACCTATGCGCAGATTGCCACAGAAGCCGATCAGCAATACCAAGAGGCGCTAAGGTTAGTTACAGGTAGAACAAGTGTTTTAGCTAAAGCAGAATAATTTCAGGTTAAAAATTAACAGCGATCGCTTGACTAAGTCATATTTTGGTCTAGTGTAAAATAATCCTAAATTAGGAATAAAACTGAGTTGTATCAAGAGATTTAAAAGAGATTTAAGAAAATGTTTAACTTTACGGGAAAACGACCTAGCAATTTAGGAGTGAAAGACGGCAAGTTGGCGGCTTGTCCTAGAACTCCTAACTGTGTGAATAGTCAAAGTGATGATGCTCAATCGAAAATTGATGCTTTGCCTGGGGTATCTATTGCGGAGATTAAAAAAGTAGTAACGGGAATGGAAGGGACTACCATTGTTGAGGAAAAGGATAATTATCTTTATGCCGAGTTCAAGAGCAAGTTGATGGGTTACGTCGATGATGTGGAATTTTATTTAGATAATGCCAATGCTGTTCAAGTACGCTCCGCCTCTCGTCTGGGGAAATCGGATTTAGGAGTCAACCGCAAGCGAGTTGAAGAAATTAGAAGCAAACTGAAATAAATTAACTAGATATTAGACAATAAGTAGTAAGAATTCTTAGGGTTGGGCTAGCTTAACCCTTTTTTATTGCTCATCAGCATAATTATTGATGAGCAATTTTCAACTATTTATTAATTTTATTAATTTAAACTATGCCTACCACAGCTAGTAATAAAACTCCGACTGCTGCTGAGATCACTGCTAAAATTAGTTCAGGAGAGAGTTTAGCCTATGCGGACTTTAGTAACCAAGACTTATATGCGATCGCTCTGAATCAAGCTAACTTAGGACAGGTTAATTTTTCTGGCAGTATCTTGACTAACGCCGATTTAGTTGAAGCAAATCTAACTGGAGCAAACCTGCAAAAAACTGATTTAAGAGGAGCAGATCTAACTAGAGCAAATCTGACTGGAGCAGATCTGACTGGAGCATATTTGAGTCGTGCGGATCTTCGTGGTGCCAATTTAACTGGTGCTAATTTAACCGATACTCAGTTTCAAGTAACTATTTATAATTCGGCAACGACCTTCCCTGAAGAATTTGATTATCAAAGTTCGGGTGCTGTAGGCCCAGGAGCAAAGTTGACAGGAGCTTATCTTAATACTGCCAATCTGCGTGGGGTGGATTTAACAGGGGCAAAATTTATTGGTGCTTATCTAAGTGGGACAGATTTTACGCAGGCAATTTTAGATGATGTTTCCTTCAGTGGCGCGATTTTGCAAAAAGCGATCATGACAGGGGCGAGTTTACGCAATGCTCGCTTAGGAAATACTGAACTAAAAGGAGCAGATTTTAGGGGAGCAGATCTCAGTGGGGCAAATTTAGATAATCTCCAAAATATTGCTGGAGCAGACTTTAGTTTTGTCAAAGGCTTAAATGAGCAAGCGCGTTCAGCTATTTTAGCTTTTCCAGCACCAGATCTAACTACCTGGAATCCTTATACCCGCTGTAACACTAAGGATAGTTTGGCAAGACAAGCGTAATATTAAGTGATGCAATACGAAGATTATATTTCTAGCTTTAATTCAAAGTATTCCAAGGCTCGCCATAATTTTCTCACTGCTGCTGTTGATCGGGCTACTTTGCTAAAATCTTGGCAACATCCTTTGCGAGGTATAGCTGGGGAAAAACTCTATCTGGATCTGGCATGGTTTGGCGATCTTGCTGCTCAAAAAGTTTTACTCTCGATCTCTGGGACTCATGGGGTGGAGGGCTATTGTGGTTCAGGAATTCAAGTTGGTTCGATGAGAACAGGGTGGCATCTGCAAGCAGATAGTGAGGTTGCTATTGTCATGATTCATGGTTTAAATCCTTATGGCATGAGTCATTTAAGACGAGTCAATGAGGATGGTGTTGATCTTAACCGTAACTTTCTTGATTTTCAGCAACCATTACCAAAAAATACATTTTATGACGATCTAGCAGATATAGTTATCCCCCAACAGTGGACACAAACAACTCAGACTGAAACTTTAGATCAAATCACAGAATACTTATACAGTAGACCATCAGGTTTAGCCGACCTAGCCAAAGGACAATATCAACACTGGTATGCACCTTTTTATGGCGGAGAAGTTCCCACCTGGTCAAATCGAATGCTTAATCACATCAGCGATCGCTATTTGGGCGATAGACAAGCAGTAGGTTTACTGGATTATCATACAGGGTTAGGACCATACGCGACAGGACAACTAATGAGTCTGCCTGTTGGTGATGGCCACAATCAGAATTTAGCTTCAGCAATTTGGGGTGATAAATTAATAGTTACGGGTTCAGAGGAATCTGTGGCTGCCTATTTCCCGCAGGGAACTTTAATTGCTGCCTTGCAAGAGAAATTTGTGAATTCAACCTGTATTGCTGCTGTCTATGAATTTGGCACAATATCTGAAACAGAAGTTTTTTCTGCTCTGAGAGCCGATCACTGGCTGCATACCCATGGCGATTTGAATACTCAACAAGCAGTAGAAATTAAACAGAAGATGTTGGATGCCTTTTATAGCGATCGCCCTGATTGGCAAAAATCAATTTGCAACCTGGCGTTTACCGCTCAAGAGGAATTATTGGCAGGATTACGCTCGCTGTAAATATCTATTTTAGTATTACTTAGTTTTAAGGCGATCGCTAATACTGGTTAATTTTGTTTGGCTATTAATAGGAGAATGAGGAGTAGGTAATTCTGTATTCGGCCAATTCTCCAAGTCACTACAGGTACAATCAAGAGGTTGAATTCCTGTCTCAACCATAGCTATCGGCATAGTACATCTAGCACAGTGGTCGATTGTCCAAGCAGGGGTCAATAGTTCTTCAATCGTGGCTTCTGCTCCCAAAAGATAGCAGTCTTGACCATTGACACTCATAATTTTTTGCCAACACTCTTCAAATTCTGGGGCAAAGCGATCTCCTTGAAGAATTTTTGACGGTAGTAGTTCAGCCTCACCATTACGCCAAACTAGTTTTTTGCCTAATTGAAACCAATGAGCTAGGTAGTTTTTTACTTCTGTTGCCGATGCCAT
>NZ_PVWF01000193.1 GCF_003003995.1 Pleurocapsa sp. CCALA 161
GTCTAAATACTTTGACTCCAGCCAAAATTTTAATTTTATTGATTAACTTTAAGTGATTGATTTGAGATTCTGGGTCGACACTCCCGCGCGGTTTGGGAAAAATATCGACAGCACCAGCTTCGAGCAACTCGAAAATACGGTGGCGTTGATCGGTCTGTACTGAAACGCTGATTACTAAAATTGGTCGAGGATAATTGATCATTACCTGTTTGGTAAATTCCAAACCACCCATTTTAGGCATATGGAAATCGGTACAGATCACATCGGGGTCGAGTTGAGGAATCAAAGCCAATCCTTCTATCCCATCACGGGCGATACCGACTACTTCTATATCAGGAGATGTACTCAAAATATTTTTAAGTACAGTCTGAAAAATGACAGAATCTTCAACGATTAAGACGCGAATGGTCATAAGGAGCGAAAAATATTAACTAGCTATTAATATTAGATTAATCGAGCCAGAGTATCTAATAAAATATTTTGATTAAACTGTCCCTTAACAATATAAGCATTTGCTCCTGCCTCTGCACCTTTGCGCTTGTCCTCATCAGTACTCAACGACGTAACTAGAATGATTGGTAGCTCACTGTATTCCTCCTGTTGTCTAATGCGTGTCGTTAAGGAAAACCCGTCCAGGTTGGGCATTTCGATATCGGAAATAACAGCATCAAAATTGCTGTTTTGGAGTTTGTTGTAGCCATCTAAACCATCTATGGCGGTGACTACTTCATAACCTGCTGCTTCTAATAAGCGTTTTTCTTGGGTACGAACCAAGATAGAATCTTCTGCTAACAAAATTTTTAATTTTCCTGGGTGTAAACTAGCAGCATTAGCTACTCTGGCCTTTGATTCGGGCAGCAGATTGGAATTTGCACCACTGATTGCCAGTAAAGAAGAATTATTGCCCTTCAAAGATTGCAGCAGATCTTTAGCAGCAAGAATCATGCATACTTGTCCAGTCCCTAGAATAGTCGCGCCTGCCACATTTCTTACTCGACGCAAAATGTTACTTTGGGGCTTAAATGCTACATCGATAATATCTAATAGGCGATCGACAATTAACCCAAATCTTTCTTCTCCTACCTTCATTAATACACAAGGTTTTAGTCCAGTCGTGATTTGTTCATGCTTGGCTGCTACTGCATAGGCTGGAGAATTGGTGATTTGGAGCAAATCGGCTAAATTAGCCACTGAAACTGCTTTTCCGTCAATAATAATCGCGTCTTTGCCTTCTAGGGGAAAAATTTTCCCTGGATCGATTTGTAAATTAGCTTCCACAAAATCAACGGGTATAGCATGAACAATACCGTGAATCTCGACCAATAAAACATCAGCTTTAGCTAAGGTGGTAGGTAGTCTAAGATTGAAAGTACATCCTTGATTGGGAACTGAATCAATCTCAATGATTCCCTTGAGCTTTTCAATGTTGTTTTTGACCACATCCATACCTACTCCGCGACCAGAAACTTCGGTAACAAAGTTACAGGTCGAAAACCCAGGCTGAAAAATTAAAGCGTGAAGTTGACTAATGCTCATATTATCCAATTCTTCTGGGTAATATAAACCTCGTTTAATCGCTATATTTTTGATCTTCTCTATATTTAAACCACGACCATCATCTTTCAGTTCGATAATAATTTTATTGCCAGCCTGATAACCTGTTAATTTAATGGTTGCTTGGGCTGGTTTTCCTGCATATCTGCGTTCGTTGGGAGTTTCTATGCCATGATCGATCGCATTACGAATTAAATGCATCAGCGGATCTTTGATTTCTTCCAGGATTTTTTTATCTACCTGAGTATCACCACCCTGAGTCACAAGCTGCACTTGTTTCCCCTGTTCTTTAGCCAAATCCCTCACTAAACGAGGAAAAAGCTGAAACACCTGCGATAAAGGTAATTGTCTGAGGTTAGCAATTTTCTCTTCTAGTTCACCGACGACAAATTCTAGTTTGGTATTATTTTCTTGAGCTAGAGTTCTTAGGTGGGCAATTTTTTGCTCTAAACGTACTTCAGGCGTTTCTGTTTCTTGTTCGTATCGATCAAAGTTGGATGTTTGAAATCCTTTAGCTTTTAATTCTTTCCACAAATTAGAAACCTGTTCAATCTCGTCGACAGTATGACTCAGGCGAGTTTTACTAACAATTAGCTCTCCTACCTGAGTCACTAACTTATCTAAAGCTTTTGTGGGGACTCGAACTGTTTCAATTCGATAAGGTTGTTCGATCTTAGTCGGATAAATAGCAATCTCAGCCGCAGTTTCGACCAAAGAACGCTCTTGTTCATTAGCTTTAGCTATAGCAGCAGATTGAGATTGTTGAATCAATTCGCTGCGGGGTTGATGAGTTAAAGGAAATTCCTCGTTTTCCTCGTTTTCCTCGCTTGTTTCTGACAATGCTGGAGACTCTAACTGTGAAAAACTCTGCTGTGTTGACTGTGTTAACTCAACCAACTGTTCAATCGTTTGCTCAATATCTACACCATTAGGTTTCCCCGTTAACACCTCTTCTACTAGTTTGTGCATCCCGTCAAGGGTTTGGTACAGGCGATCGCTTAATTGACTAGTCCAGGTTAGTTCTTGACGCTGTATTTTCCCCAACACTTCTTCTAAAGTATGGGTTACCGCTTCCATGGTGGTCACTCCTACCACCCGCGAGTCTCCCTTTAAGCTATGAGCTTCCCGCAGTAAATCGTCGATAATCTCTAGCTGAGTGGGATCTTGTTCTAGATTGAGAATCCCCGCCTCTAGATTTTGTAAATGTTCCTGACTCGATAAGCGATAGATGTCTTTTAACTCTTCATCTTCAATGACGCTGACGGTAAATGCTGGTTCAGTAACTATTTCGTCATCTATTTCGCTATCTGCTTCTGTAGTTAAAAGCGCTACAAGTTCCTCCGTTGTCACCCCACTAGGTTCACCTGTTAAAGCTTCTTCTACTAGTTTGTGCATCCCGTCGAGAGTTTGGTACAGGCGATCGCTTAATTGACTAGTCCAGGTTAGTTCTTGACGCTGTATTTTCCCCAACACTTCTTCTAAAGTATGGGTTACCGCTTCCATGGTGGTCACTCCTACCACCCGCGAGTCTCCCTTTAAACTATGAGCTTCCCGTAGTAAATCGTCGATAATCTCTAGCTGAGTGGGATCTTGTTCTAGATTGAGAATCCCCGCCTCCAGATTTTGTAAATGTTCCTGACTCGATAAGCGATAGATGTCTTTTAACTCTTCATCTTCAATGACGCTGACGGTAAATGCTGGTTCAGTAACTATTTCGTCATCTATTTCGCTATCTGCTTCTGTAGTTAAAAGCGCTACAAGTTCCTCCGTTGTCACCCCACTAGGTTCACCTGTTAAGGCTTCTTCTACTAGTTTGTGCATCCCGTCGAGAGTTTGGTACAGGCGATCGCTTAATTGACTAGTCCAGGCTATTTCTTGGCGCTGTATTTTCCCCAACACTTCTTCTAAAGCATGGGTCACCGCTTCCATTGTGGTCACTCCTACCACCCGCGAGTCTCCCTTTAAACTATGAGCTTCCCGCAGTAAATCGTCGATAATCTCTAGCTGAGTGGGATCTTGTTCTAGATTGAGAATCCCCGCCTCCAGATTTTGTAAGCGTTCTTGGCTTGATATTCGATAGATGTCTCGTAGCTCTTCATCTGCCAAAATCATATCTTCTGCAATCATATTATTTGCTCGCTTTTAATCATCATCTCTAAAAACGGGCAATTTTGAGCTTGCCCTAACATGCGCCCAGCTAATTGTCTGTATTTCTTTGATATTTCTTGATTTACAAATAGGTGCAATTACCTTAGTATTAACCAATATAATTTATCTAAGTAATTTTACATAACATCATAAATAGTTATTGATTACATACCATAATTCTTGGCTATTGTCAAAGTAAATCAGGGTAGATAAAAAAAACTTGGTTTCCCGAATACAAAAACTTTTATCAAAAATGCTGAATACTTGTCCTCAAATTATTGGTTTGAAGAATCATGACAGTTACTAGAAACGTAAGCAATCTATCTAGAGGGATAGGGGAACTACTAGAGCAAAGGTTTACTGGCGAAATAGTCATTAGTCAGCAAGAAAGTCGAGTCAGTATCTATTTATCCAAAGAAAAATTACTTTGGGTGCAGGATAAAAGACATTTTCGAAGGCGTTGGCACCGAGCGCTCAACAAACATTGTGCCGAGCATCAGTCGACTCAAGCTCTAGCATTACTTAAAGAACTGGATAATTATCAGCAATTATCCCAAGCAGTAGCCAGACAGGAGATTAGACAAAATCAAGTTCAAGCAGCGATCGCTGAAGTAGCAACAGAGTGTTTGTTTGAACTATTTATACAACAAAGTATTGCTCAAAAACTAATGTGGATGATCGAGCAAAACAACAGGTTGGAAGATGCTGCTAATCTAGGCTTATCTTCTGAGGAAACCAAGGCGATCATTTTACAGGCCGATCTAGCAGGTAAACAATGGCAATCTGCTGACTTGGGGGATTATTTACCTAGTCTATCTCCCGTAATCGAACAGGAGCAGATGTATGATGCTGTTGAAATACCAATTCCTAAAAGCTATCTTCAGGGTCAACATACTCTTTGGGATATTGCGGCCAAAATGCACACTTCGATAATTTTAATCGCTCGTTCTTTGGTCAATTTGGAAAAACAAAATATCATTAGATTTCAACAAATACCAGACCTTCGAGAAACCACCAACGGCAAAACATTTACTTCACTATTACCATCTCAGCCAAACTCAAGAGATGATGCTAATCTTACTGCCGCCAACCCCGATCGCAATCGAGTCGTGGCAAATCAAGGAACGAATCCTGCCAAACTTAACTTTGACCCCCATAAGCCGATAATTGCCTGTATCGATGATAGTCCTGTATTAGCTCATAGCGTCAAAAAAATTCTGGCATCAGTCGGTTATCAATCAATGATTATTTCTGAGCCGATGGCGGGAATGGGTTTACTGGCTAAATATCGACCCAATCTAATTTTGCTGGATCTACTGATGCCTACAGTTAGTGGTTACAGCGTCTGTAAATTTTTGAGGGAAACTAGCTTATTTAAAACTACGCCGATTATCATTTTGACTTCTAAAGATACGATTGTCGATCGCACCAGAGCAAAATTGGCAGGGGCAACGGACTTTCTCACTAAACCGCCAGAACCGCAAGAATTATTGCAGGTGATTAGACTACATCTAATCGACATTCCCTGGGGTTAAAACTGAAATTTGTTTTATTCCTCTAGGTGAATTTTAGCAGTTAAATCCGACCCAACAGAAATAATATTTGTTTGTGTGACCAAGTTTAAATTTCTCAGTCAAAATGACCTCGACTTCCAACATATCTTTGCAACTCAGACAGGCTTTTGCTGAATCTATCGCCCAAAAAATTGGGATTAAAATTAGACAGGTAGAACAGGAGAGCCTCATCCAAAAAATTAGGCTAAGAATGAAAACTCTACAACTTACTGC
>NZ_PVWF01000194.1 GCF_003003995.1 Pleurocapsa sp. CCALA 161
TTGCTCATTGCTCATTGCTCATTGCTCATTGCTCATTGCTCATTGCTCATTGCTCATTGCTCATTGCTCATTGCTCACTGTTGAATAATACCAGGAACAAACGACTAATATGTCGGAAACAACCGTCAAGCAGACTACAATTATCAATCTATTATCTAGTTGGCTAGCAAGACAAGTCGAGCAAAGTGGGTTTGACTGGCTCAAACAACAGCAGCAGAAAGTAACTTTTAGTTCTTCCAAACGGGTTTTCTTTACTAGTTTTAGTGCTGTACCTCGTTATATGGGGAAGCAAAAACTTCAGTTGAATGAAGCAGAAATACAAGCAGCTAGAGCAAAATGCCCTGGTTGGTCGCCTCAATTTTGGCGTGTAGACCAAGCAGCTCGTAGTCTATTAGTGCTTTCTTTAGCTCAGGGCGATCGCAAATCGCTCCCTAAGACTCTAGAGCAGCTTTTTGCTACTGCTGATGTAGGAGAATTAGTAGCACTTTATCAGATGTTACCTTTGCTTCCCTGTCCCCAACAATATAGTCTTCGGGCTGCGGAAGGAATTCGCAGTAATATGACCGTAGTTTTTGATGCAGTGTCTCTGCACAATCCTTACCCTGCCAAATATCTCGACGAGTCGGCTTGGAATCAGATGGTACTCAAAGCTTTGTTTGTCGGCAGTTCCCTGTATTCAATCCAGGGTTTAGATCGCCGTGCTAATCGGACTCTATCTGAGATGCTGATTGATTATGCTCTCGAACGATGGGCAGCCAAACGTTCGGTATCTCCAGAACTTTGGCGAGCTATGGGAGAATTTGCTGATGAAACAATTACTGCCAATTGGGAACGAGTTTTAGCTTATTCAGAACCAGTTGAGAGGAAAGCGATCGTTTATCCTTTAGGGCTTTTGCTTGCGCCAAAAGTTCCAATCTTCAAGCAAGTAATCTTCAATCTCAATATTTCAAGTTACAAGAGTCAATAGATTCAGGTGACTCGACATGGACAAGCATAACAGAAGATTCAGTCAGTAACTAACAGTAATAACCATTAAAAGTGTTTAATTTCAACCTAGAAAACGAGCGATTCTTATGATGATGTTTATCGATCCTCATATCCATATGACATCTCGCACGGCATACGACTATACGATTATGCGAGAAATGGGTATTGTGGCAGTGATTGAGCCAGCTTTTTGGTTAGGGCAACCCCGCACTAATGTTGGTAGCTTCAAAGACTACTTTAGTAGCTTGATTGGTTGGGAAAGGTTTCGCGCCAGTCAGTTTGGCATTCAGCATTACTGTACGATTGGTTTAAATTCCAAAGAAGCTAATAACGAAGCCTTGGCAGAAGAAGTAATGGAGCTATTACCGCTTTATGCTTGCAAAGAGGGTGTAGTAGCTATTGGTGAAATTGGCTATGATGATATGACTCCTGCCGAAGACAAATACTTCCGTTTGCAGCTTGAGTTAGCCAAAGAATTAGACATGGTGGTAATGATTCATACTCCACACCGCAACAAAAAAGCGGGGACGAGTCGCAGTATGGATGTTTGCCTAGAACACGGACTAGACCCAGCTAAAGTAATTATCGATCACAATAACGAAGAAACGGTCAAGGAAGTTTTGGAGCGGGGTTTTTGGACTGCTTTCACCATCTATCCCCAAACCAAAATGGGTAATGCTCGCATGGTAGAGATCGTGCGGAACTATGGCAAAGAAAGAATTATCGTCGATAGCAGTGCGGATTGGGGTATCAGCGATCCTCTAGCAGTTCCCAAAACCGCTCAGTTAATGTTAGAGCGAGGAATTCCTCAAGACCAAGTGCGTGCAGTTTGCTATGAAAATGCTCTGGCTGCTTATAGTCAAAGCGGTCAAATGCAAGAAGCTGATTGGCTTGACCCTATGCCTATCGACCAGAAACAGTTATTTCAAGGTAATTCGGTGTTGCGGGGACAACAACCCCAACAAGTAGGAATAGTTAACGATCGCTCTCTCCATAACGATAAAGCAAATCCCGTCCTGATTGAGTAGAGAAAAAAATGGAATTAACCACCGAAAAAAGCTTTAAAAAAGGCGATCGCCTTTGGGCATATCTGCAACTAATGCGACCAGCTAATATTATTACCGCCTGGGCTGATATCCTAGCTGGTGCTGCCTCGGGAGCAGTTGCTATTGCCAGTCCAGATTTAGCCTGGCTATTATTAGCGACTACAGGACTTTACGGGGGCGGTGTAGTTTTAAATGACGTATTCGATGCAGAATTAGACAGCCACGAAAGACCAGAAAGACCAATTCCCAGCGGAAGAGTATCTCGTCAAGATGCAATTTGGCTGGGTAGTTTGTCGCTCGTTATGGGAATTTTAGCTGCTGCGAAAGTTTCGCTGTTGAGTATGGCGATCGCCACTAGCGTTGCTTCGGCTGCTTTACTATACAATGCTGTCAGTAAACACCATGTCATAGGCGGTCCTTTGAATATGGGATGCTGTCGTGGTGGAAACTTAATCTTGGGTATGAGTGTCGTCCCTACCGTATTGGTAGAAAGGTGGTGGTTAGCTTTGTTGCCAATTGTTTATATCGCTGCAATTACGGCAATTAGCCAGGGTGAAGTTCGGGGTGGAAAGCGAGAAACGGGTATATTCGCGCTATTTTGTCTGGTAATTGTCTTTAGCAGCATATTAGCTCTGGAATTACTGACAAATTATTTTATTTTAGCTGCTTTACCCTTTCTTATTCTATTAGCTGTGCGAATTGTGCCACCTTTTGTCGCAGCAACGCGAAATCCCCAGCCCGACATAATTCAGTCAGCAGTAAAAGCAGGCGTACTATCATTAATTGTTTTAGATGCAACTATAGCAGCAGGTTTTGCCAGTTGGTACGGCTTGCTGGTATTAGGTTTACTACCTCTTTCCCTAGTAACAGCCAAAAAATTGGCGGTTACATAAAGGGCTTTGCCCTAGCTGTTAGCTCTTGGCTGTTAGCTATTAGCTTCAATCAATTAATATTTTGAGTTTGAATCTCTGGCCAAGACGTTTATCCCGCTTAGTTTGGGGCAAAGTAGTTGGATTTAATTTAAGGCACTGTCATAAAGAGTTGGTGTAAGAAATTGATTTGATCGCATTGCTCCCGACTTTATTAAATAACTTAATCTTCATGACTGCTGAAAAGCTCGAACAGATAGACCGACACATAATTGAATTATTAGGGGAACGAATGTCGCTGCTTAATAGCGAATCAAAACTTCCTTCACAAGAAGAACAAATAGCCAATCTTGCTCCTTTACTTAACTTGGTAGACGTACCTCAAAAGGTTTGGTCACAATTAGTTACTAGCTGTATAGCTTCTCTAGAAATCAAATCGCCAATAACCGCCGAGCGATCGCGTCGAGTTACCATAGTTGGCGGAAGAGGCAGAATGGGTCAATTTTTTGCCGAACAACTGACGGCTGCTGGTCATTGCGTTGAGATTCTTGGCAAAAAAGACTGGTCAAAAGCAGAGCTACTTTTAAGTGAAGCAGAATTAGTTTTAATTTCGGTTCCCATCGAGCATACATCAGCGATTATCGAACGTACTGCACGATATATCGCCTCTACTACTGCTGTTGCCGATATCACTAGTATCAAAACCAAACCAGTAGCAAGAATGCTTGCCTGCCATAGCGGACCCGTAATGGGATTACATCCCTTGTTTGGACCAAATAGCAACTCGTTTGCTGCTCAAAAAATAGTGGTTTGCCCAGGTCGCCATAACAATTCATTTCAATGGTTTTTGGATTTTATGTCAAGTCGAGGAGGCGAATTAGTTTTTTGTCAGCCTCAAGAACACGATCGCCTAATGGCAATCGTTCAGGCAGTGCGTCATTTTTCTCAGTTTGGCTTTGGCGTTTTTCTCACAGCCGAACAGGTAGATCGCGAACGCAGTCTATCCATGTCGAGTCCCAACTATCGTTTGGAATATGAGGCGCTCAAACGTTTTTTCGGACAAAATCCATCTATGTATGTAGATATCATGCTGGCTACCGAGGCAAGCTGCCAAACTATCGAACGGTTAGCAGAAAATTACCAATATTTAGCCGATCTAATTGCCAAAAAAGATCGAGATACTTTGATTCGAGTTTTTACTTCTACCAAAGAGTCATTTAACGAAGCCGAAAAAAGTTTGTCGTCAAAGAACAAACTGGCTGAACTCGTTTCTCCAATTAATGCTTGAGTTTTTGGCGCGACATTCATTATAAATAATTACTAATGCTGAAATTTTACCATAACTCTTTTTCTCCTTACTCTCGTTGTGTCTGGATTGCCATTCAAGCCAAAAAAATTAGCGTTGAATTAGTTACCTGTTCTGCAACAGATCCATACTCAATCGAGCTGTTCGATTATATTCCAACTATCGTAGATGATGGCTTTGAAATAGCAGATTCTTTAGACATCCTCGACTATTTAGAAGCAAAATATCCTACACCTGCTTTGTTGCCAAAAGACCCTAAAGCCTTGGCTACAGTAAAAATGGTAGCAACCATTAGCATTAATCATTTATTACCCGCAGTTACTCCTTGGTTCGCTGAGATGATGGGCTGGACAAAAAGCAATGAGACCCTGCGCCACCGATATGCGAAGCGGTATGCTAAAGCACTAGCTTCGCGTCGTCCTTTAGGAAAGGCGCAAACAAAAGCTTTAGCCACATGTAATGCTCATCAAGAAAGCGATCGCTCACAGTTAGAGCAAAGCGAACGGCGAATACTTTCAGTACTGACTCTTTTAGAAAATCTCCTGACCGAAAATATTTACTTTGGTGGCGATCAAATTACTTTAGCCGAGGTGGTTGCTGGTACTGTTATTCCTTTACTACCTAATCTGGGTATAAGTTTAAACGATTTTCCTCTGCTAAAAGTCTGGTCGCTTCGTTTGACCAAATGGTCAGCATGGGTAGAAACTCAACCCCAATGGCAGAGAGATTGGCAATTCTCAGCTCGAAGCTCGGTAAGAGGAATTACAAGTTTGCATAAATCCGCAACTTTCTCTCAATTTGAATCTCAGCCAGCCTTTAATTTACCAATAGTTAAGCAAGCTTTCTCAGTCAATTTTCAATATGAGGTTCATTTTACCAAGAATTTATTCGCCATAGACAATCCTCTATTAGCGCGGACGATCGCAGGGTCAGAAATAGAATTACCGAAAAAAGCGATGAGCCCCACAGACGCATTCGCATCAAATTCCCTTCGGGACGCTGGGGCGTTGGCCCCGTCCGCCGACTGGCGTTTATCTTCGAATGGGGACAAGGGAACGCGCATTAAGAAAGCGATCGCGGTGGTAGATGCGGGGCTTCTAACTCATTATCCACAGTTACTAACCCAAATAAAAGACTACGCTCGCCAATGGGCAGACTGTTTCCGTCTAGAGGTCGAGCCGATAGCGGTTTTAGCTGGGGAAGCTGCTAAAAATAATCCCCAACTAGCAAGCCAAATTTACGCTGCGATCGAACAAGCTAGGC
>NZ_PVWF01000195.1 GCF_003003995.1 Pleurocapsa sp. CCALA 161
ATTTTGCTAAGACTGCATCATCTGATTCGTTACCAAAGCAAGACCAGGAGTTGAGCCATAAGCTAAATATGGTAGATATGGTTTTAGCCAAAATAGAACAAAAAATTGATTCTCTTGAGGAACTAACCCCTCACAGCTTAAATAAAACCGTAGAGGTGATTGTCAAACAGGAGATGTCTCTTAAGCAAGAGCGTGATGCTAATTTACAGTTTAAATTTGATCGGCTTAAACAGCAATCCAAAAGATTCGAGCAGAAAACAAATTTCGCTATTAAAATCCTGGCTGCCTCTAATGTAATTTTGTTTCTGGCTATCTTGGCGCTGAGTCGCTTGATTTTGGCTAAGTAATTTAAACATAAACAATTGACTAATTAACTGTTGTTGCTGATACCTTTGCAGGTTGCAGTAGATCGCTTATGTTGCCATACAATTGAGAAAACATAGCAAGTCAGATTGATACGTTAAGTTTATTAATTAAATAAAACAATTAAATTTTGTTTTTCATAGATTAAATACTATAATCGTCTGGAGATAGATATACTTGAATCTATTTTGATCTAAGACAGAAATAAATCTATGAATGGAATTTTCAATCAGAGTATCTGGCTTGTACCTCTGTATGCTTTAATAGGTGCAACATTGGCTATTCCTTGGTCACCTGGAATCATTCGCCGTACTGGGCCTCGACCATCGGGTTATATCAATATTCTCATGACTTTAGTGGCACTGGCGCACAGCATTTTAGCCTTGCGAGAAACTTGGCAGCAGCCTGTCCAATATCTTTCATTTCCGTGGCTTGAGGCTGCGAATTTGCATATTTCCTTCGATTTAGAAATTTCCACAGTTAATCTTGGTGCATTAGTTCTAATTACTAGTTTGAACCTACTTGCCCAAGTTTATGCCGTTGGCTACATGGAAATGGATTGGGGTTGGGCGCGTTTCTATTGCATGTTGGCTTTGTTTGAGGCGGGAATGTGTGCTTTGGTGTTGTGCAACTCGCTGTTCTTCAGTTATGTAGTACTAGAGATTTTGACTCTTGGGACTTATTTGTTAATTGGGCTGTGGTTCAATCAGTCTTTGGTAGTCACTGGGGCAAGGGATGCCTTCTTAACTAAACGGGTAGGTGATTTAATTCTCTTAATGGGAGTTGTGGCTTTGCTGCCTTTAGCGGGGACTTGGAACTATACTGAGTTAGCGGAGTGGGCAAGCACTACTACTATTGACCCAACTGTCGCCACCTTGCTATGTCTAGCTTTAATTGCTGGTCCTTTAGGTAAATGCGCTCAATTTCCGCTGCATCTTTGGTTAGATGAGGCGATGGAAGGGCCGATGCCAGCAACGATTCTACGGAACACAGTGATAGTTTCTACTGGTGCTTGGGTCTTAATTAAATTGCAGCCTGTGTTGGCCTTATCTCCCTTTGCTTCTAGCTTTATGGTGGGCATAGGGGCGACTACGGCTATTGGGGCAGGTTTAATTGCGATCGCCCAAATCGATATTAAGCGAGCGCTTTCTTATTCTGTCAGTGCCTATATGGGTTTGGTATTTATTGCCGTGGGGACACAGCAAGATATTACAGCACTAAAACTCTTATTCACTTATGCCCTCGCTATGTCGTTATTGGTGATGAGTATTGGCGGGATTGTCTTAAATACCATTACCCAAGATTTGACAAACTATGGTGGTTTGTGGTCGCGCCGTCCCATTTCGGGAATTTGCTATTTAGTGGGCGCTGCTTCTCTAGTTGCTTTTCCTCCTTTAGGTTGTTTTTGGACGCTGACAGAATTGGCAGATCGTTTATGGCAAACCCATCCGTGGCTAGTGGGAGTAATACTGGTGGTTAACGCCTTAACGGCCTTTAGCTTAACGCGTGAGTTTTGTTTAATCTTTGCTGGTAAAATCAAGCAGATGACAGTGCGATCGCCTGAAGGATTATGGAGTGTAGTCTTACCTATGACTGTAGGAATGGGACTCGCTTTGCACGCACCTATCTTGTTAAATCAGTGGGGTTTGCTACCGCAGTTATCTGACTTGAATTTAACGATTGCGGGTGCTTTGACGGCGACAACTTTAGTTGGCGCTGGGGCAGCTAGCTTGATTTATCTCAGTGACAGTATTGTCAAACCGATTCAACTAAAGCCGAAGGCAGTACAAGACTTTTTTGCCTATGACCTTTATACCGAAAAATTCTATCGCGTCACAATTATTTATGTCGTGGGTGCAGTTTCTCAGGTAGTTTATTGGTGCGATCGCTATTTAGTGGATGGGGTAATTAATTTCTTTGGGTTGGCAACTATTTTTAGTGGTGAAAGTTTAAGATACAATACTTCTGGTCAGACGCAATTTTACTTTCTCTCAATCCTTTTGGGAGTCTTTTTATTCGTCGGCATAATCTGCTCTCCTTGGTTTTTTAATTATCTCTGATGACTTGTAACTAAAGACAAGTTTTCATTATTAATCTATCAATTTTTTCAATTTTCTAATTAATTAAAGGTGTGATAAAAATGACTAACAATATCGAATTACCAGTTTCTCGCCGTAAAATGATGCAGTTTGGTGCAGGTTTTATTGGCACAGCAACTTTGGCTAGCGTCTTAGGTTTAGACCTTAAACAGCCTCAATCAGCAGCAGCGAAAACCGAACTTACTCCTGACCAAGCTTTAGAAGAATTACTCGCTGGTAATCAACGTTTTGTTCAAGGCAAAACTACCAGTAAACACGAATCTTTAAAAGATTTGCAGGCAATTTCTGAAGAACAAAAACCTTTTGCTTCTGTTCTCTGTTGCGCTGATTCTCGCTCCTCCCTAGAAACCGCCTTCGACCAAGGGTTTGGTAATTTATTTGTCGTTCGTGATGCTGGTAATGTAGCAACAGCAGAACAACTAGGTAGTTTAGAATTCGGCTCTTTGGTGCTGGGTAGTAAAGTGATTATGGTTATGGGTCACTATAGTTGTGGTGCAATTAAAGCTGCTTTAGCTGGGGATAAAGTTCCTGGTTCTATTCAGAGTGTCTTAACACAAATTGAACCTGCGGTTAAAGATTTTAAAGGCCAGCAAGAAGATAAAGAAGCAGTCAAAAAAGCAACAGAAGCTAATGTAATTTATCAAATAAATAAAATTAAAAAATCTCCAGTTTTAGCTGAATTAGTTGCAGCTAAACAATTAAAAATTGTGGGCGGATATTTTGATTTTGAAACTGGCGCAATAACTTTAGTTGAAGCCTAGTTATTAATTAGTAGTAATCACCATCTTAATAGTCAACAAAACTCTAGAGATTGTGATTACATTATTATAAAAATATAGAGCTTATAGCTTATAGCTAAAAACGATATCATCACCAAATTCATGTTCCCCATCGGCAACTTTTAACAATCAATTTATAACTAAAAAAAAGCAATGCTTAGTTTCTTACTTTGGCTACCTGTAATAGGAGCAAGTATTATTGGATTTATGCCTGGCAAGGCAGAATCAGGACAGTTACGTCAGATTACTACTGTATTTGCTGTGGTAACTTTTGCCTGGACAATTTGGCTCTTAACTCAATTCGACATAACTCACTCAGGATGGCAATTTGCCGAGTATTTACCTTGGATTAAACCAATTGGTTTAAGTTATAGCTTGGCAGTCGATGGTTTATCTTTGCCCTTATTAGTTTTAAATGCTCTACTAACCATTATTGCAATTTATAGTATTGGCGAAAACATTGAACGTCCAAGACTTTACTATTCTTTGTTGTTGTTAATCAATGCAGGAATTACAGGAGCATTAGTAGCGCAAAACCTCTTACTATTTGTTATTTTTTATGAAATAGAATTGATTCCTTTCTATTTAATGATTGCTATCTGGGGAGGGGAAAAAAGAAACTATGCAGCTATTAAGTTCTTACTCTATACGGCCGTATCGGGATTACTAGTGCTGGCAGCTTTTTTAGGCATTGGTTTCCTCAATGGAGTCGTCAGCTTTGATTACGATACAATTTCTACTCAAGGCTTATCTCTAACTACTCAACTTGTTCTTCTCAGCGTCTTATTAGTTGGTTTTGGCATTAAAGTTCCCTTAGTCCCCCTCCATACCTGGCTACCCGATGCCTATACCGAAGCTTCTCCTGCTGTGACCATTCTTTTAGGGGGTATTTTAGCCAAACTAGGGACTTATGGCTTAATTCGCTTTGGTTTGCAGTTATTTCCTGAAACCTGGTCGATAGTTGCGCCAGGATTAGCAATTATCGGTACTATTAGCGTACTTTATGGTGCATTAAGCGCGATCGCTCAAAAAGATATTAAACGCATGGTAGCCTATAGCTCTATTGGACACATGGGCTATATCTTGGTAGCTGTTGCTGCGGGAACACAGTTAAGTATTTTGGGTGCAGTAGCTCAAATGATCGGACATGGTTTGATCTTGGCTTTGCTGTTTCATCTAGTGGGAATTGTCGAACGCAAGGTAGGAACTCGCGATCTAGATGTTCTCAATGGTTTGATGAACCCGATTCGTGGGTTACCTCTCACTAGTGGATTGTTAATTATGGCTGGGATGGCTAGTGCGGGTATTCCTGGTTTGGTGGGATTTGTTGCCGAATTTATTATTTTCCAGGGTAGTTTTAGCGCTTTTCCTATTCCTACTTTGCTATGCATCATCGCCTCTGGTTTAACAGCGGTTTACTTCATCATTTTGCTGAATCGCACCTGTTTTGGCAAATTAGACAACAATTTAGCCTATTATCCCACCGTATCTCGTTCTGAAAGCCTCCCTGCCTTTGTGTTAACTATAATTATTTTATTGCTGGGTATTCAACCAAATTGGCTACTACGTTGGACTGAACCCACCACAAATCAGTTAGCAGTAGATGTTTACCACACCGAACAAGTAGCAATTAATATCAGTAATTGAAAAAACATTGAAAAAACTATGACCCAAACAACAATTAAATCAACCAAACTTCCTCCCTCAGAACATCAATATGCGGAGGTGATCCATCGCTTAGAGGCTGGTGGTTCAATGTTACCCGATACGCCAGAAAACTTGATGCAGATCATTGGGATTTATAAAGCCTACGCTGTCCCCATGGACTTCTATTGGCGAGATTTGCTTTATATTGCCGAAAGAGTATTTCTAGAGCCATTGCCCTTCTTTAAGTACTTTTTACCTCAGTCTTATTTAGATTTGCCCAATCACTATGCAGGAGATGATGCCGACTTAAAAATCTGGCGGGGTAAAGCATCAGCACACCCAGAGTTATTAGAATTTATGAACAAGGGTGAAACTCGCAAAATGCCGAAACTGCTTCATCATTTATGGCACGATCGCATTAATATGGAGTTTGCAGAAGCCTGTATGCGAGCCATGTTGTGGCACGGCAGGGATATGGGGATGGGTAAGTTTGATGCTTATCTCGATAGTGAGGAATATCGAGCCAATGCCGACAAAGCGATTAAAGCTTATTTTAAAGGTAATCCTGTTATGTT
>NZ_PVWF01000055.1 GCF_003003995.1 Pleurocapsa sp. CCALA 161
TCCACCGTCATCAATAATGAAGATAGGTTTAATCGACTGTCCTGAGGTTAAATTGACCTGATCGTTTTGTCCTTTGATAGTATAATTACCGTTGCCGTTATCAATTAGGTCTACACCATATGCTGCCGTAATTTTATAAGGTAAATTAAAGTCAAGTTGCCAATCCTTAACGTTTGATTTAGCAGAAAGATCTAATTCTAATTTATATCCCCCTTGCCAATCTTCAGTGATATAACTTTTTGAATCAATTACTGAACTAGATTTAATGTAGGTAGAATCAGCAAATATGAATTGTGCAGCAGTAGGAGGTAAGCTTGCGCTGTTACCTTCATCAACAATTAGAATAATTTCGTTTTGATCGCCTTTGACCATTGATTTATTCCAACCTGCTCCAGTAATGTAGGTTTTACCGTCTTCCTGGATTAACTCAGCGCCATAAATCTGATCGATTCTATAATCCGCAGGTAAGTCTATACCAATTTTCCAATTATTTGTATTACTTAATGCTTCCAAATCAATTGATATTCTATGCCAACCACCCCAATCATCAGTGATTTCAGACTTAAGATTAAAAGTTTTTTGATTAACTAACACTTTATTCATTACTATTTAATAGAGTTTTTATGTTTAAATTAAAAAACAATTTAGTTGAATTTTGTTCAACTTGAAAATACAGTAAAAAGATTTAAAACTTTATTACTTCTTTATCTACTTATGAACTAACTTTATCTTTGCTTGATATGAAGCGAGAGTGAGGTAAATAACTACAAGAAGGTGATATTGATCACAAAGTTTACTAAAATATCCTCACGGTCACAACTTGTACGGCTGGCTTCCCTACCCAGAATGATGGTTTTACGCTCTTTACCCCAGCGATAGCCGCCGAGTTCCCCAGATGCTCGAATCACCCGATGGCAATGAATCAGATAGCCGAGGAGAACAAATTTATTATGTTATGGAGCTACTTTATATACTAGATGCAAATTACAGAAGCAGCGTTTGATAATGAATTAAGACTGCGATACTGCATGAGCCGAATCTCCAATCAGCAAAATATTATCGCCCTCGTGAAAGCGATCGCAACGTACCGTTAACACCCGCGCTACTGGACGATGTAAAAACGCTTCTGCCTCCTCTGGTGACATCAACTGCCTAAATAGAGGAAAGTTGTCTTGGAAAATTGAGCGCATAAAAACAGTCCTCAAGTGATCCTACAGCGTGTAAAAATCGAAATTCTCGTTAAAACGTCTTGAGTAATACTCAACGAAGTAGATATATCTCTGCTAACTTTCGTTGATATATTAAGTACAATTACTTAATACTTTAGTTGTGCGCGATCGCGAAGCTTACTCGAAGGGTAATTGCTGAAGGCGTGGCGTAGCAAATCGCAAAGCGCGTTCCACTTTCAATACTTCACGGTTAACGGAGCGCATAAGTGCTTCAGGATAGCCAGTTCCAGCAACAGAACTAATTGGTAGAAATACTTCAATACTTCAATCTGTTCGAGTTTGCTAGCAGTCAATATAATTTCTAATGCACCAATATTTACAAGCAGTCGTGCTTGACGTTTCGTTCCAGGAATGGGGATGATATCTTAACCCTTTGCCAGTAACCAGGGGAGTGCGAGTTGGGCTGGCGTCCAGTGCTTTTTAGCAGCGATTTCCTTGGTTTTTTCGACCAGTTCTAAAAATAACGAGGCTTCCGAGTTATCGGGATGACAGGATTTGAACCTGCGCCCCCTGCTTCCCGAAAGCAGTGCGCTACCAAACTGCGCTACATCCCGTATTAGCTACATATACTAGCATATTAGTATTTTACAGGTATTGCCAGGTTAAGAGAATTAGGGCGATAAAACGCCTTCATCTTGGCTTCGATTGCTATATTAGCTACTCAACAACGCCCATTATTTAACTGATTTTTCAACCCCATAAAAGTATGATCGCTGTAGCTAAAGTTTCCGTATGGGCGATCGCTACTGAGGCTCAACTCAATATTGGAATCCTCGCGGATTTAGAAAGAGGTAAAACTTGCTACTTGTTACTTGTGAAAGCTTATAGCTACCTTCATCGATTAATGTTCTTAACCTGAACTGAGGTTAAGTACTAAAGTATCTTGCTACAGGATGATAGGTAATAATCGCCGTAGTAGACTGTTCAGGATAGAGTTGCTCACTTTCATCCATATACATGTTGATCCGCTTAGTATCGAGTAAATCTAGCTGCTTAAACTGATCCTCAATGTTGGGACAAGCAGGATAACCAAAACTATAGCGAGAACCTCTATAGCGTTGCTGAAGAATATCGCGGATGCTGCTGGATTCTTCAGCGGCAAAGCCTAATTCATGTCTAATTCTGGCATGAGTCCATTCGGCTAATGCTTCTGCCATCTGTACTGCCATACCGTGGTAGTACAAATATTCAGTGTAGTTATCAGCCTGAAATAGTTTTTGGGCGTATTCTGTGGCAACTTCTCCCACCGTTACCGCCTGCATGGGGAAGACATCAAATTGACCAGACTCTTTACTCGCAAAGAAATCAGCAATACAAAGACGTTTGCCCGAACCTTGACGAGGAAATTCAAACGAAGTCACAGGTTCTACTAGGAGTGAACAGGCATTCGCCCGTACGACATCAGGATCGTATATATATAAAGTATTTCCTTCGGCATTACAAGGGAAATAACCATAAATCACTGTAGGATTCAACAGATTATCAGTGATAATTCTTTGTTTCCATTCCTCTAAAATAGGATTGACCTTCCGCGCTAGGAACTCATCATATTCTTCTCGTGGCTGTTCCTTGGGCTTACGAAACTGCCATTGTCCAACAAATAAAGCCTGCAAGTCCAAATAGGGGAAAACGTCATCAATCGGAATATCTGTAGATTCCAAGATCTTAGTTCCCCAAAAAGGAGGTGTCGGGCGATCAATATCTAAACTTACTTCCTCAGAACGTTTGGTATCAATTACCGTAGGTGCTTGTTTCTTGCTGACTTCATCCACAAAGATTTTGTCTTGGTTTTCTCCCTCAAAAGGAATTTCATCCCCATTTTCCGTAGGGGCGATTCGCCCTAAAGGACTAGCTTCGCGTCGCGAATCACCCCTATCATCGTTGGGTTCATTTAAAAATCCTTTGAGATCATCCCAGTTATTTTCTGCCTTCGCGGGCATCAACTTATCCATGAAATGTAAATCGGCAAAGGCATCTTTGCCATAGATAACCTTCCCTTTATAAGTATTCTGGCAATCTTGATTAACAAACTTTGGAGTTAAAGCCGCACCACCTAAGATTACGGGAACAGTAATTCCCTTTTCATTAAAAGTTTCCAAGTTATCTTTCATAAAGGCGGTGGATTTAACCAGTAATCCACTCATAGCAATACAGTCTGGTTGATGTTCTTCGTAGGCTTGAATAATGTTTTCTACGGACTGTTTAATACCCAGGTTAATTACTTTATAACCATTGTTGGACAGAATAATATCGACAAGGTTTTTGCCAATGTCGTGAACGTCTCCTTTAACTGTGGCAATAATAAATTTGCCTTTCCCTCTATCATCAGCCTCTTCTTTTTCCATGTGAGGTTCAAGGTATGCCACGGCAGCTTTCATGGTTTGGGCTGATTGCAGAACGAAAGGAAGTTGCATTTGTCCCGAACCAAATAGTTCCCCCACAACTTTCATACCGTCGAGTAGAAAAGTATTAATAATCTCTAGAGGAGGATATGTTCCCAAAGCTTCATCTAAAGCTTCATCTAAACCAATACGTTCTCCGTCGATAATGTGCTGTTTCAAACGTTCCTCAATGGGCAGATTTTTATCTACTGCCTCGGATTTTTTGATTTTCTTACCAGCAAAGAGAGTGGTTAATTCTCCCAAAGGATCATAGGTACAGATATCGCCGTCAAACTCTCGCTTATCATAAATTAAGTCGCGGCAAATTTTTTGATGTTTAGGATCAACTTTAGACAGAGGTAGAATCTTACTGGCATTGACGATCGCCGAATCCAATCCCACCTGCATACATTCGTGGAGAAAAACGGAATTTAATACCTGTCTCGATGCTAGATTCAGACCAAAGGAAACATTAGAAACCCCTAGCAAAACATGACAGCCTGGTAATTCTGCGCGAATTCTTTTTGTCGCTTCCACTGTTGCTTTGCCGTTTTCACGATCTTCTTCAATCCCTGTAGAGACGGGTAAAGCCAGGGGATCGAAAAATATTTCTTCGGGGCGGATACCATATTCTCTGGCAGCATTATAAGCTCGTTGGGCGATCGCGAACTTTTTATCCGCAGTTCGCCCCATACCATCTTCATCGATTGTACCAATAACGATACCTGCACCGTATCTTTTAGCTAGCTCTAATACTTGATAAAATCTTTCTTCTCCGTCTTCATAATTAGTGGAGTTGAGGATACACTTACCCCCAGCAACCTTTAACCCTGCCTCCATTTTCGTCCACTCAGTGGAGTCTAACATCAGTGGTAGCGTGACGTTATTAACCAGACGAGAAGCTAGTTCCCGCATGTCTTTTTCTCCATCTCTGCCCACATAGTCGACGTTGACATCCAGGATATGAGCGCCTTCTTTGACTTGAGACTTAGCTAACGCCACTAAACTATCCCAGTCTTCCTCGTTAAGCAGAGTACGACACTGCTTAGAACCACTAGCGTTTAATCTTTCCCCAACGATTAGGAAGGAATTATCTTGAATATAGGGTTGCGTGCTATAAATCGACGCAGCGGAAGGTTCGTAATAAGGATGCCGTTCTTTGGGGGTTAAATCTCCTGACATTTCTGCTAGCTGTTTGATGTGGTCGTAACGAGTTCCACAACAGCCACCAATGATTTGCACTCCCAAATCTTCGACAAAGTGCATCAACGCCATGCGTAGTTCTAACGGCGTTAACTTGTAGTAAGCCTGTCCCCCAATATTCTCTGGTAAACCCGCATTAGGCACACAGGAAACCACGAAGGGAGAATGTTCCGATAGATGTTTAATATGCTCTTTCATGAGGTCTGGTCCTGTAGCACAGTTTAGACCTAAAATATCAATCGGGAAAGGTTCTAAAATTGCCAAAGCTGATTCCATCGTTGAACCAGAAAGCATCGTCCCCATTTGTTCCATGGTCACGGATACCATCAAAGGACGGCGATCGCCTTTGGCTTTAAATACTTCTTCAATACCGTTGAGTGCTGCTTTAATCTGCAACACATCCATGCAAGTTTCAACTAAAAATAAATCTACTCCACCGTCATATAATCCTTCTGCCTGCTCTGTGTAGTTAATCAGCAACGTATCATAGTCAATATGTCCCAAGGTGGGTAGCTTAGTGCCAGGTCCCATCGAACCCGCTACAAATCGAGGTTTTTCAGGGGTAGAATACTCTTGCGCCAACTTTTTAGCCAATTGGGCAGCAGTTTTATTCAGATAGTAGGCTTGGTCAGCCAAATCATATTCAGCCAAGACAATGGATGTCCCACCAAAGGTGTCGGTTTCAATAATATCTGCCCCCGCTGACAAGAAACCACGGTGAACTGTGGCTACTGCTTCGGGTTTGGTATGGACTAAATATTCGTTACATCCCTCGTATTGCTCTCCACCAAAGTCCTCGGCGGTAAGGTTTTGAACTTGAAGGTTTGTTCCCATCGCACCGTCCAAAACTAATACGGGACGATTGGGACTGTGAAGACGATCTAAAAAAAGGCTGTTCATTGCTAGCGACTGCTGATCAACAGGTTAAGTTACATTAAGTCCCATTATATGAACTTATTAGAATAATAGGAATTTATCTTTTGGAGTCTGGATCAGTAAGAATCTGACTAAAAGCTCATTTTCAGGAACAGAAAGGGAAGACTAGATTTAGAAATCTGATGGTCATACTGTCTATTGAAACCCCGTCTATATAGATTGATAGATTGTGGATGTCTGTGACCAAAGGTTATAAAGCAACCAAAAACATCAAATCACACCTAAACAGACAGGTTATTTATATTATTACCTTAACAGCATCTATTTTTGAGGAGGGTTGATGATTTTGATTTTGATGAGATCGTTAATTTAAGTCAGCAAGCAGCTAATAATTAATCTTCATTGTAAATCTAATTGAATATGAATTCATCTAACCAGCAGCCTCACAATATTCTCATTGTTGATGATCTTGCTGATAATTTACGAGTTTTATCTCATACTTTGAGTCAAGAAGGGTATAAAATTCGCTGCGCTAAAAACGGGGCGATCGCCTTACAGGTGGCAGTTAAAGTGATTCCCGATCTGATTCTACTGGATATCAATATGCCAGGCATGGATGGCTATGAAGTCTGTCAAAGATTAAAAGACGCAGTTCAAACTAAAGACGTACCCGTAATTTTTCTCAGTGCCTTAAACGATGTTTTGGATAAGGTTAAAGCTTTTGAGGTTGGCGGAGTAGATTATATTACCAAACCTTTTAAGGTAGAAGAAGTTTTAATTCGAGTCAAAAATCAGCTAGATTTTCAATCAGCTAAAGCTCAAATTCATCTGTTAAATCAAGAGCTTGAACAAAGAGTTCAGCAGCGTACCCTACAGTTAAAAATTGCTAATCAAAAGCTAGCTGATGCTAATCAGAAACTACAACAAGAAATTGCTGAACGTTGCAAAGTAGAACAACAGCTAATTCACGATGCTTTATATGATGGTCTGACGGAGTTACCCAACCGTACTTTGTTAATGGAACGAATTGAACGCGCTCTCCAGCGTGTTAAACGTAATCCTCATCACTTGTTTGCTATTCTGTTTATCGATTTGGATCGCTTTAAAACAATTAACGATAGCTTAGGTCATTTGGTAGGAGATCGGCTTTTAGTGGCGATCTCAAAAATCATTCAGCAAGATTTACGCCTGACCGACACAGTGGCTCGTTTGGGAGGAGATGAATTTGTGATTCTGCTAGATGATATTCATTCTCTTCAGGATGCAACTCATGTAGGCGATCGCTTACAAGAACAACTTAAATTGCCCTTAAATTGTGGAGGTTATAGCTTGGTTAGCAGTGCCAGTATTGGAATTGCCCTCAGTTCATCTAAGTATGAAAATAGTTCCGAGATCTTGCGGGATGCTGATATTGCTATGTATCGTGCCAAAGAAAAAGGCAAAGCTTGTTATGAAGTATTTGACGAGGCGATGTATATTCAAACTCTTAAAGCAGTCGAACTTGAACGTGACTTGCGATTAGCTTTAATTAATCAAGAATTTACTGTTTATTATCAGCCCATAATTGCTCTTAAGGACAATAACCTGTCAGGTTTTGAGGCTCTAATTCGTTGGCATCATCCACAACATGGTTTAATCTCCCCAGCAGAATTTATTCCTTTAGCGGAAGATACGGGCTTAATTGTCGAAATTGGCGATTGGGTATTACAAGAAGCCTGTCGAGTTCTCTCAGCTTGGCAACAAGAATATGCCTCTCGTCCAGACATCGCTGCGCTCAAGGTCAATGTTAATGTTGCCTCTCAACAATTCCAAAAACCTGATTTTATCGATAAATTGGATCAAATCTTAGCGCAAACTGGTTTAAATCCTACCTGTTTAAAGTTAGAAATTACCGAACGAGTACTGATAAATTCAGAAATAAATACTCAACTTACTCTAACAGAAATTAAAAAAAGGGAAATTAAACTGAGTATTGATGATTTTGGCACAGGCTATTCTTCCTTGAGCTATCTAAGTCGCTTGCCTATTGATAACCTGAAGATTGATCGTTCTTTTATTAAAAATATTAGTTGTGATCGTGAAAGTCTAGAAATTATTAAGACAATTATTACCCTTGCCCGCAATTTGGGGATGGAAACGATCGCTGAAGGAGTTGAAACCTTAGCTCAAGCCGAGCAACTCAAGAGCTTAAACTGTGAATATGCTCAAGGATATTTATTTGCTCAACCGATGACAGCAGAAGAAGCGATCGCGCTGATTTTACAGGATGAATTAAAGCAGAGCATCCATTAGATTCATTATTTTAATGCTTTGGATTGATATTTCTGAGTCTCTACTGCTCAAGTCTTTTTCTAATAATCCTTTGAGGGCAATTAACTTCATACTGTTTTCCGCTAAGGTATCAGCGATCGCCTGACCCGCCTTGAGATATCCCACTGCACCTAAATCCATCAATGCCGAACGACGTAGCTGTAGATCGTCTCCAGACAATGCCTGAATCAGCATCTCGCCATACTGGTCTTTTCTGGTTAACTGATACATAGCTCTAGCAGCAGCATATTTTACCTTTTCGGTTGAGTGTTGGGTAAATGGCTCAATGAAGTCTATTGCTTCCGTTGCGCCTAAAGTGCCTAAAGCTTCAATGATCGCTTCATAAGGTTGTACTAAGTGGGGCTTACCTGCCACTCTGGTCGCCTTGGCCACTCCACCATCTAGCAGCTTAATTAACGTAGGAACACATCTTTGATCCTCTAAGCATTCTAGCGCTTGAGCAGCAGCTTCTCTAACGTAATAGTCGGGAAATTCTAAACAGCGAATCAATGGCTCAACTGCTTGCTTATCCCCAAGTTTACCCAAGGCTCTAGCTGCATTACGACGTAAAGGATATCCCCCATCAGGCGCTCGATCTTGTTCATCTTCTAATGCTGTTAATAAAGCAGCGATCGCCGATTGGTCTTTGATTCTGAACTTGCCCAGCCACCAAGCCGCATAATAGCGCGCTCCTAAATCTTCTTTTTGATTAAGGTTGGCGATCGCCTGTTCTAACGTTAACTGCTCGGCTTCATTGGGATTGTTTAAGCTATCTATTTCTTCATCCTTCATCCTTCATCCTTCATCCCTTTAAAACAACAATACTCAGAAAAGTAAACAAATACTAGCTTGCTTGCTGGCATTCGCATACTCCTCTGAGTATCACTTGATGAGTCAAAACACTTGAACCTCATCTGTTACCTGTCACTTAAGCACAGGTTGATGACTAATCGCAATTGAGTCCTTGAGCCTTAGCTAAGGGTATTGATCGCGTAGTCAAGATAGCTATTTGCTTCAGTAGCAGGATCGCCACTTAAGCCATGGTTGCTCTTGATGTATTTTAGAGCTTCAATGTACCAGCTAGGAGATAGTTCGTAAGCACGATTGATTTCGTCCAAACCTGCTACTAAATACTCATCCATAGGGCCAGTTCCGCCAGAAACCAAGCAGTAAGTTACCATTCTAAGGTAGTAACCAATGTCACGAGAACATTTTGCTTTGCCAGTAGGAGTGGAAGCGTAGTTAGAGCCAGGAGTGGTAGTAGTGTAGGGGAATTTAGCGTATACTGCATTAGCTGCGCCGTCAATCAAGCTCTGAGATTTGCTAGTTAAAGCTTTTGCTGCTTCTAAAGAAGCATTGGCTTGCTTGAAGCGACCAAAAGCAGTCTGGATTTCAGTGCTGCTTAAGAAACGACCCTGGGAATCAGCAGAAGATACTGCTTCGGTTAAAGGAGTTTTCATGATTGTGATCTTTCTCTTGTTTTACTAATTTTTTCTATACAACCAAAGGTTGATATTGGCTTGTCAACAGAGCAAATAGGTCTGCTGAATTAACCTACTGAAGCAGCAGCACGGTCGAAGTAGCCAGCGATTTCAGAAGAAATGGCGCTACAGTCACCAGGAGTAATACCGTTAGTATCGTTAATAATTGCTAAAGCGGCTTCTTTCATTTTCTGAACGCCAACAGCCACAGAAGCACCAGGAGTACCCAAAGCTAGATAAGTTTCACGTAGTCCATTTAGACAACGATCTTCTAATACACTCGCATCACCAGTGAAGATAGCGTAAGTGATATAGCGCAAAATGATTTCCATGTCGCGTAAGCAAGCTGCGTTGCGACGACTAGTGTAAGCGTTACCGCCAGGAGCAATTAGCTGAGGCTGTTCGGCAAACAAAGAACGAGCTGCGTTAGTCACGATCGCGGAAGCGTTACCAGTAATACGGTTAACTGAATCCATACGTTTGTTGCTAGCTGCAACCATTGCACTTAGAGCATCCAATTGGCTGCTAGATAGAAATTCGCCACGGGCATCAGCCTGAGCCACAACTCTAGTAAATGCGTCGAACATTATAAATAATCTCCTACTCGAATTAAATTTGGTTTAGTTGAACTTCAAAAAGGAATCTTAACTTAAAAACAACTTTCTGCCACCAGCGATCGCTAGCATCGAGAAAGTGGTTAATTGTCGAAGGTGCTAAGTTACTATTCTCTAGGCACTTAGTCAGAGTTTCTTAAGTCACCTAACAAAACTTTACACGCTTAATAAAAAACCGTAAAAGAGATAGCTTTACGGCGGTTATCCAAGGCATTTCACAAAGTTTGAAGTTTTCAACCCGCACTCTGCGATCGCTTTTTGGCTTCGCCTACAGGCATTTATCCCTCAGATAACTTTTATACAACGACAACGAACCATAGTTTATTACGTCTTGTTAAATTTTCCTGATTTTCCTGACTATCCTCAACAAAATTTTTTTTGTTATTGTTTATTATCTTATTCTTCTGTAATTCAAAGCAATCAACTGTTACTTTTATCAACAATTGTCTGATTAATGACTGTTTGCGAGTTTTTGCTACTCTATCATTACTTGGGCGATCGCTTAAGCTGCGGTCAAAGTTCGTTCAAGATCGAAGAGAAAACCATGAATATATTCTTCTGTCCATTCAGAGCCATATAAACGAGTCAACATACCTCTGGCGGGGTCTTTTTCGGCTCGATAATCAGCGTAGCTTTTTTGGGCTTGAAAAATCGCTTTAAGCTCTTGAGGATCTGTTACTAATTCTGCTTGTTCGACAAAATCGATATAGGCATCGAGATAATCACAAAAAGCTTTAAAGACTAAATTTTCAACTACCTCTGTCTGAGCAGGACGAGTCCATAGAAAAGCTGGAGAAAAGTATTGTTGAGCCTCTTGGGGAAAATCTCCACCCCACGGTAAGTTTTGTTGATACTCATGAAACATCGGCATAATTGGAGCGCTGTATTTAGCCTGATAAGCTTGATCTTGACTAAATAGTGGCTGCATATCAATCGCAATTAAATGCCCCCCAGGCAAGGTGACTAAATCTGCTCCAAAAAAGGGCAAGTCGTAATTAAGCTGAGGGAAAATGACAAAATTCAGTACCTGAAGAGAATCTCCTCCCTGCACGTGAGCTGCTCTAATTTGCCTTAGTTTGTCTGATTGAAAGCCATAACTGGTAGTTGTGACTGGCTCTTGCTTTTTGCCTTTGCCCATTACCCCTTCTTTATGCTCAAACCCAGCAGGAATGGGGTAGGGTTGCAGGTTTAATCTGGACGTTAAAGTGGCGATCGCGTGGTCGATAAAGGGTTGATATAATGTCATGCTGTTAAAATCATTAAGTTTTTTTAGCTAATAGCTATTTCCTGGCGGTCGAAACTGCCAAAGGAGATGCATCTTCAAACAGAAATTCATAGAGAAATTTTTCTGACCACTCTGAGCCAAAATAGCTGCTAAATAGACCATGAGCGGGATCTCGATCCGCACTATATTGATCGTATTCTTTTTGTGCTGCGACAATGCGCTGAATGTCCTCTGGATTGGTTAAAGGTGTAGCCTCAGCCACCATTTTCCAGTACAGCGCCAAATAGGCTTGGAAAGCGGGAAACAGTTTATTTACTACCGTCTCTGAATCCAGCTTGGCAAACAGCAAATACTTAGAGAAATATTGATTAGCATCATAAAATTTCATTTCTAAATTTTGAGCCAATTCATTATATTTATCCCTAATCTCTCGCATCGGCTCAATATACCGATCGATGTAGGCGCGATCGCGAAACAGTGGTTGGAAATCCATTACTACTAAAATTTTCTTCTTACCAAAGGAGAGAAAATCTACTCCCAATAATGGTATGTCGTAATGATAAGCAGGATAGATAACGCTATTAAATACTTGAGCAGTTTCCCCTGCGTCAATATAGGAATAACGAATCTTTCTCAATTGTTCAGCTTGATAACACCAGCTTTGAATCGTGGCTGGGTTTTTACCTCTAGCACTAACGTTAGCTTCCAATCCCGCAGGAATAGAGCGACTGCTTAAATCGAAGTGTTTAAAAAGTTCTTCTTCTAAATATTCTTTAAAGGGCGCGAACATACAATTATTGCTATATACAGTAAGGCTTATAGCCACAATATAGAAGCGATCGGGAACTAGTCTTCTTTTCTGAGGACAAAGCAACAAACCGTAATAAAACAGCACTAAGTTAAAATTTAAGAGTTTTAGGCTGTAAGCTTAACTCAAAAAAAGTAATTAGTAATTAAATATTTATTTTTATGATAAGCGAACCCCTTTCTTGGCGACAACTAGCCGAACTCACTAACTTTGCGATCGATTCTGTTAACGGTAATACTAACTCTCAAGCTACATTGCGCTTATTTGGTCAGACTGAGGCGGATGTGCGAGTGACTTTATTTCGAGATAATCATGCCTGGTGTCCTTACTGTCAGAAGATTTGGCTGTGGCTAGAAGAAAAGCAAGTTCCTTACCGTATTGAGAAAGTTACCATGTTTTGCTACGGCAAGAAAGAAAGCTGGTATAAGCAAAAAGTTCCTTCGGGAATGCTGCCAGCAGTAGAGTTAGATGGACAAATTATTACTGAAAGCGATGATATTTTAATAGCTTTGGAAAGGGTTTTTGGTGTTCTGTATCGGGGTATGGAAGACGAGCAGGTGTTAACTCGCCGAAGATTAGAACGGCTATTATTTAGGGCTTGGTGTGGTTGGCTGTGCGATCGCGCATTTTTTCCTGGACAAGAGCAAAAAAATCGTCAGCAGTTTATAGCCACTGTAGCAATGGTAGAAGAAGCCTTAGCTGCTACTCCTGGAGCATATTTCTTAGAGGAATTTAGCACCGCTGATGTTATCTTCACTCCCTATGTCGAACGGATGAATGCCAGTCTTTACTACTACAAAGGCTATTCCTTACGTGAAGAAAATTCAGGTTTAGCAGCCTGGTTTGAGGCGATGGAAACTCGACCAACCTATCGCGGTACTCAAAGCGATTTCCATACCCATGTTCATGACTTGCCACCACAAATGGGAGGATGCTACTCTAACGGTGAGCCTCAATCTTTGATTAATCAAGAAAAAGTTGATCGCGGTGATTGGTTTAAACTACCTGATGTTAGTTATCCAGAACCCGAAAACTCGCGAGAGGAAGCTTTACAACGGGTAATTAAACATAAAAGCAATATTTTAAAAGTCAATCCTGCTGATGAACAGTTGTTTGATCGAGCTTTGCGCTGCGCTTTAACTAGCATGATGACGGGAGAAAGCATCACTCCACCATTGGGTTCTGATGTTGCTTTGCGCTATCTACGCGATCGCATTAATGTGCCGAGAGATATGTCAATTTATGCTGCCAAACGATTACGAACAGCATTAGAACAAACGGCTGTTTTAGTAGGCGATGCTCAACCCGAACCTCTGCCAATTAAACACCGTTACGATCAAAATCCTGCCAATTTTGTTTGTGGCTAGTAGGGGCGAACGGTCGTTCGCCCCTATCTAATTATGTGTTATTTATTTAGATAGCGATCGCCTATTTGTTAAGCTGCTGTAATTATTCACTCTTAAGAAAAACAATTAATTTCGATGGATTGAAAGTTTTGTGTCAGTTGCCGATCAAGCTATTTGACCTTGGCACGAAAACGAATAAAGCCATAGGAATTAGGCGGTGTTCCTGAACCTGTAGCGTTAGGAAGACTATTTAATTGAATTAAGACTGCCCCTGAAAGATTATTACTGCTAGTAAGAGGAATTAGATTATTAGTAGTATCGTGTTTCTTACACAGGTTAGCTACAGCAGGATTTGTCCCTAGTGGATAAAAATCTCCTTCATCATCACCAATAGCATTGGACAAATTTTTAGTAGTTGTAGTAGATAAAGCTGTTCCATTTAATAAAGCCATACCGAAATTCGCCGCGTAACTATTGGCTACAAAGGTCATATTATCTGGCACAACATCACAAATGGTGACATTTTTAGCTGCAACATCACCATTAGAGAGAAAATAAATTGTGTATTCTACCTCGTCTCCTGGTTTGATTTGAGGAACACTGATTGCTCCGCGTAAATAATCGTTGGTATTGTTGTTAGGGTTACTATCAGAATCGGGCCACTTAGAATTGTTATCATTAGTTGTGCCAGTATCATCAACAAAATTATTAAATTGAATTGGGTCTGACTGACCTGGGTTAATAGCTGTAATCCGCTTGACAAGAAGTAAGTTGGGATCCGAGGGTATGGGGGCGGTGACTTGTAAGGGAGTCGGATCCTCGTAAGCTGGAGACGTTGGATAATCAGAAGCGATAGATGCTGGGTATGTGGCAGGCAAGTTAGTAATCGAGGCTTGATTGAAATACTCCCCTGGAGTTAAAGTCTTAGAAACGTTCACTTCAGCAGTAATGGTTAGCTTATCTGCACCTATCGTTGCTTGAGTTTGGGCAGGAATGACTAAATTACTAATTTGAATTGTTTGATTATTGTTGCTAAAGCTGACAGTACCAGAACCGTTAGAAACAGTATAGTTGCCATTAAAAGTGCCATTAATAGGATTACCACTACTAACCGTTCTCAGATCGTCTTGGAAAGTTACACCAGTAAGATTTTGTACATTACCAGAAGCAATACTATAAACATACTTTACTACTTCCCCCGCAGGAGAAGTGGTTATCTTGTTTCCATTAAGATCTTGAACATCTTTTTGCATCACTGAAGAAAATAGACAGCTAGCACCATCATGATTTCCGCCTGATGGTGCATTTGTAATTGATGTAGCTCTACCATAGTTGGGACTAGTAGAATCACTATCAACCCGATATAAATTATTATCTGTGTTGCTACGGTAGTAAAGCGTCCCAAAAGAATCAACGAATTGAGAACCTGTATTGTGATTGAATCCCGTTGGGTTAGTTGCTTGACTTATTATTGTCGGGTTATTGCCTGCAACATTTAGAATAACTAAGCGATCGCTAGTTTCATCAATTCCATAAATTCTACCTCCACTCAGACTAGTAGGATCTTTAGGATCGACTGCAAAATCTGTAAAGCTAACACCCGATAACGAACCCGTGCTAAGAATCGTAGGTGGAGATGTATTGACATTGAGCTTGGCAATGTTGCCATTTTGACCAATAACATAAGTACCGTCAGCCAACATAGTCGCAGCAAAGTAATTAGTGATTGCTAGAGTGCCACCGCTACCGTTGGTTGGCTTGCCAATAGAATGCAAGATACCATCACTACCAATTTGAACCACATTACCAGTAGCATAAGGTCCTGATGTAGCAGAACTATTTGTAACAAAACCGTAAAGATAATTGTTTGCTGGGTTATAAGCTAAAGCATTATAACTAAAAGTGTTCGGATATCCACTGGCAGTACTGGTATTTAGTCCTATACGATTAAAAGTGTAATTACTACCCGAACGATTGACACTATAGAGATCTTGAGCAGCACCATTTCCAGCACCAATCGTAATATAAAAAGTGGAGTCACAGCTTAAAGGAGTACCCAAGGGACGATTGCCATCAGGTGCGATCGCAATTTGATAATCTTCTATTTCGCCATTATCTGTACCAGCAGAAGCTCCTGTAGCTGATTCGACTGTAGCTTGAACACTACCTAAACGAAAGCGAGCATAAGTATTCCCAGTAGTCATGCCAGCAGGAGTAGTAAAAGTAACGTTAACGGTTCGGGGATTGGTATTACTAGTAGGGACGGTCACAGTCGCCGATTTTTCTCTTGTGTCGTTAAAATCTCCATCTTTGTTAAAGTCGATATAACCAACTAAATAAGCATTGACCGAAGGAACGTTGTTTCGCACGCTGACGGGGACAGTATAGGTTTGATTAGCTGTCGTGGTTAAGGTAGGAAAACTGCTTACTCCATCTTCATCATCAATACTGGCAGTACTGGTAGTATCGTCTGCGTCAGCAGTACTATTTTGTAAACTACCATCGTCAACATCAATATTGCTGCCTAAACTCAAAACTAGACCTGCCGTATTAATTACAACTTGGGCTGCACCATTATCATTAGCTTTAGTTTGATAATTTCCTGTCGCTGTACCAATACCGGTATCGGGAGCATCACCATAATCATATATTGATATAGATGTTGAGTAATCTTCTACTTCTCCGTCATTAGCAACACCAATAGAACGTTCATCAATATTCGTTGTGCCAGCGTTATCAGTCAAAGTATTATCGGTAGTTAGACGGAAGCGGACATGAGTATTGCCAGGAAGAGTGCCAGTTGGAACAGTCCAGTTAAGACTTCCACTGGTACTACCACTAGCAACCGTAGCACTTTTATACTCTCCTAGTTCAAATTTACCGTTTTTGTTAAAGTCAACCCAGGCGTGTAAGTTAGCGTTATTGCCACTAGTGTTAGTTACAGGGACATTTAGGCTATAGCTACCAAGACTCGGGACATTAGGTAAGGTAGTAAAAGCATCTTCATCATCAGGTGTACCATTACCGTCATCCCCTACTGCTGCTGCACCTGCATCGTTGCCTAGTTGAGTACCTACTTCTTTATCTGGTTTAATAGCACCTAAATATACAGTTGGAGTAGCAAAAATTTCATGGCTAGCATCTCCAAAAGAGCTAGGGGCATCACCATAGTCTACTTCTTTGATCGCCAACTTGTAATCTTCAATTTCTCCGTCTCTCCCTCCCCCTTGGAAGTCGCTGGTTGTGAGCGGATCGCTATTTAAACGGAATCGAGCATAGATATCGCCAACAACTAAACCGCTTAAATTATTCCAAGTTAGTGTAACATCGCTATTGGTATTATTTGGAACAGACTGCACAACTCCCTCACTGGGCTGAAACTGCCCATCCTTGTTAAAGTCAATCCATCCTCCTAATGAAGCTGCTGCGCCCGTTGTATTTTTAACTTTGACGGTAACGGAATAAGTTGTTGCATTCTCTATTAAAGGACTGAAGCTGATTACGCCATCTTCATCATCAGGGGTTGTGCCGTTGATGTCATCGCTATCTGCGTTGACAGAGGGCTGACCGTCAGCGTCAGAGTCAGGAGCATTCACGCCTAGGTGGAGATTAGGGTTAACCAAGTGGCTGGCAGGGATTCCTCCCACTGTAATATCTTTGTTTGTGCCGTAGGTATCAGGAGCATCGGCAAAATCGTTCGCGTCAGAGGTGGCAATAATTGCTTTAGTTGTTTGGAGCTGCGGAGTACCGAAAACCCAGGTATCAATGTAATTACCGTCGCCAATACTACCCATTGCAAAGTTTCCCCAAGTATGAGTTCCAGCAGCAGTTCCAGAAAGGCCACCCACTAGGTTTTTGGTTGCACCAGTTGGATTGGTAATCTTGGTATCATCCCAGAAATTTGAGACAGCCGACCTCGAACTACCATTCCATTTCCAGATAGACAGCCCGTCATTTGTACCGCCACCACTTGTTTCAGCATCATAGGTGACAAAGTGATATTCACCCAGCCCGACAGAAATCTGGACGGGATAAGAACCAGCGTTTAATACTGCATTGTTATCTCCCTGGCCATCCCAGGCAACAGCGTTTGCACCTGAAGTTGCCGAACCAAACAAAACGCGATCGCCCGCCCCAAACACTCCATTTTGATCGGTATCAATGGTGATTTTGTAAGTACCAGCTACGTCTGAATTAAATCTAAAAAACCCTGAATCTTGAACGCTACTAGTTGATGTAGGAGAAATGGTATTGTCTTGTCCTGCATTATCAACAAAATTCAGATTCGAGACTGAAGCAGGTGCAGGCTCTGGAAGGATTGGCGCAACAAAAGAAGATAAATTGGGTGGAGACAGGTAAATAGGATAGCTTTTAGTATAGGCACGCCCAGTACCAGCTGGACCTGGAGAGCTTCCTCGTGAATTGGGAGCATTAAGACCAATTGCATTGGCAATAATTTCATGCCTTTGAGGCGCAAATTTATTTAAGTCCAGTTGCCAAATAAATTCAGTATTTGTCCGTCCTCCTGGTGTTCTGATGTAGAGGTCTGCATCATATGCTCCCGTTGCTTCAAAGGTATTGCCTGCATTAAATGCCCAGCTGGTAGCCCACACTTGACCGTTATTAGCTCTTGGGTCAGGATTAGTCGAGGCGTTGGGCGTAACCGTAACATCAAAATATGTGAGAACATTATCGGTATTATTGGCTGCTAAGCTGTCATTGTATAAACGAATTTCATAGGTGCCAGCTTCAGGGGCAACAAAGCGAATTGGAGTAGAAAGCGTACCAGTGGGTTGAGTTGGCTTACCTTGATTAGTACAAAGCGTTGTTTGAGTAGTGGTTCTGGCATTTCCAGTAGCCAAGCGCCACGCTCCTGCTCCATCAGCAGCAGTAGCATTAAATGCACCAGGGGAATCAGCAGGTACTTGAGTTGTATAATCAATTTCAGTTCCTGATGGGCGGAAAACCTCAACTGCAAGTACGTCTGCGGTATTCCACCCACAAAGTGAGATATTAATGACCTGATTGGCGTTCTCAACATTGACCTTAATAGGTCTTGGCCCTTGATTTGCCTGCACAAAGTTGTTTGTAGCATTGTATTCAAATAAATAAACGTTAAGTCCTTGACTACCGTTACCGAGTTGTTGAGATCCTTCACTTAACGCGGGTAGGGTAAAGCCCAGTGATGCGAATAAAATTAAACCAAAATGAAAGGACGCTTTTCTCTGAATACTTAGCTGATTGTTCATGATCTATTTCAACTGATCTCTACTAGGAAAATGAGGATAAATTTTAGGCATGGAAAACTAAAGGGGGGTGATTTGATTAGAATGAGCTGCGATCGCAGTCAAAAATAAAATATATTGTAAACTCTTGTTTAACTTGCATTTCTTATAAAGTTTTTGGGGTGTTTGCAAAAAATTCATGGCAGTTTGGTTGTAAGTTAAAATTTGAAAAAGCTAAATTAGTTTTTAACATTTTTGTTTTCATTCCAGTTGTAAATCAGCATCCTGATTCTCAAAAATGATGTCTACACCTCGCAGATCGTGAAAAATTACCTCTACCCTGCGGTTGTAGGCATGGTCAACGATAGTATTCCCAGGTTTTTCTAACTTTGATTCACCTAAAGGCAAAATAGCCATCCTGGCGGGATCTACTCCCTGCTGTAAGAGATAGTTGCGAGTCGCATCGGCACGACGACGACTTAAATCCAAGTTGTATTGATCGCTAGCACGAAAGTCTGTATGCCCCTGTAATTCAATCATCATGTAAGGATATAGTTTTAAGACAGTGGCTATTTGATTTAAGACTTTGGCACTAGCAGGGGAAATATTTGCTCGATCTAAAGCAAAGTGGATATTGCGCGGTACATTTAACTTGATCGGCTCTGATGGCTTAATTTCAGGTTGGACAGGGGGTTTAGCTATTTCAACAACAGGTTTAGTAGTGCAGTTGGGTAGACTCAAAGAACGTTCAATAGTTGCCTTAGATTGATTTAAAGAATTTATGGTTGCATTAAAAGCTGGTTCTGATGTGCCGTAATCTGGCTTAGTGGCGATCGCGCTTATGATCGTTCCAGGGGTAAGATTGTCTAAAGTAAAGCTAAATTTGCCATCTCGATCCGCAACTGCTTCCGTCAGAGGTTCACTTAACGGGCCATAATTATCACTTTGGCTAGCTAGAGGACTTTGTTCTTTAATCTTTCTGGGAATACCTAACTTAACTCGATATAAAGTTACTGTTGATCCAGGATCGGCAAGACCATCTATATTGACTTTGCCGTCGATGAGATAAAAGTTTTCACTCAGAAATTGAGGCGCATTAATCGATTTATTAGCAGTGTCCCGTTTACGGTTACGAGAATCACGGGGTGGATTAACCCCATCGCCTAATTGATAAAATACTCTCCCATCTCGATCTCTAGTGTTGAGGTCAATACTTAAACCTTCTAGATCGTTAAAAGTATTATTAGTAATTAAATTTCTGTCACTTTGAGGATAAGCAGTAACCGTTACTCCTGTGCCTGTTTGCCAGCTAATTTGATTATTAGTGACTTGATGATCGTTCCCAATGAGATATACTGCTGCGCTGGGGACTCTACGACCGTTGAATTTAATCGTATTATGATTAATAGCGATCGCACCTTCGGGTTTAAAGAGATAAACACCACTACCGTCATTACCGCAAATTAAGTTATCAGTAATCTGACTGTCTTGAATTTGCCCTTCTAAATAAATAGCGTGGGGCATTCCCTGTAAGCCATTACCGACAATAATATTGGCTTTAATTTGAGTTTTTTGAGCCGTAACCGAAGTGAGAATACCGCTACCGCCATGATGATAGATACGGTTGCGTTGAATCTTAGTATTTACCCCATCAAAGAGCCAGATCCCAAAACTAGAAGGAATACTGTTTAGAGATTCATCAGGCGGTAATCCCAGCCAATTATCAATAATTTCCACGTTTTGAGGAGGATGATCGGGAAGAAAAGCTGATAGATCCTCGCTCACAGGTAAACGAGAACCAATTACAATATCCGCACCTGGGGTAGTATCCGTAGGCTGATTAGGCTGGCTAAAACCATGGATACTTAAGCCTTTAACCGTAATGCGATCGCCCGAAATCGTTAAACCTCGAAAGACATTTTTGCCTTCGGCTGCGGTGAGACTAACTACAGGAATAGGGATGGGAATTTCAACTGTAGCGATTTTCTTCGAGTCGTAGTTTGGGTGAGTCGTACCATCAATGACTAAACCAGGACTTAATAGAGGTGGCAAAGTCTCTTGTAACTCAATTTTAATAGGTGCAGCTAAAGCAAATTCAATCTGAGATGCTTGCGGTTGATTAATGACAGTGACTTGTTTTTGCTCAGCAGCACTTAAATCATCCCAGGTTAGGGTATTATTAACGATTTCAATAGCTTCTCTGAGGGTTAATGACTGATCGGGGTTAATGGTATCGCGATCGCTATTTACTAAAATTCGATAAGATTGCAAGTTGGTCTGTGCTGTAACAGTTTGTCCTGAAAAGATTGCTACACCACTAACAGTTAAAACCGTTAACAGGACTTGGGATATTAAATTGTGTTTGTCTCTGTTAATGTTCATTTTACTACCTACTACCTACTACCTACTACCTACTACCTACTACCTACTACCTACTACCTATTCCCATTACTTCTTCTTCGGAATCACCTCTGGAGGCGACGGGGGTTGATGTTGTCCAAAACCGTCTAGTAGGCTATTTAATTTCATCGTCACACCCACATATGCACCTCCAGCCGAACGTGTACCCGTAAAGTCTTCATCATCAGCACTACCAAAGACGTAGCCTGTAGAGATTCTCAATTCAGGAGTGAGATAATAACCTGCTTCCAGGACAAATCCTGATTCGGTATAGCCTGCGGAGGGTTGCCAGATCGTGCGCCCTTCTACTGCCAAATCTATGTGGTAGTTCAGGCGATAGGTAGCGCGTAATTGACCCAGAGAGATATTGCTGCTGCCAACGAAATCATCAGCCAGGAAAGTTTTGCTGTTGCGAAAGGCGTATTTTCCGTAAAATTCCCAGCGCCAATTGGGAGCGTAAATTGCCTCGATGCCAAATAAATGTTCTTGAGAACCAGTTCCTTTGCCTAAAAGCAGCGTTTCGGGAATAGTGCCGCCGTTTTCTTCATATTCGTAACGCAACAGGGCATTAAAGTTATCTTGTTTGGGATTGCGATAGGCTAGACCTAAACGTATATTTCTAGTAGTACCGATATCAAAGGTTTGGTTGGCAGAACTGGCTTGGTTATAGCTAAATAAACTAGTTAGACTGGAAGAAAGTTTGCCTGTGACATCGGCAGTAATTACGGTGTTGCCCCCGCCAGAATTATCGCTGTGTTGCCATTTAGCACTAGCAGTAAAATCAGGATTATCTGTATATTCAATCCCGATACTGTAAGTCGAACCAGAACTAAAGCCTAGAGATGAAGATCCTTGCCCGACGGCAAAAGGTTGAGCATATTGGATGCCAGAACCAATAGTATCAAAACCGCTAAAAGTATGTTCGTAATCTAAATCTAAGTTAAGACCAGGTGCAATAGTTATTTTTTGCTGTAAGCCGATCGCGCCGATATTACTAACGCCACTGATTCCGTTGGTGAGAGAATATCTGCCTGTGAGGGTAGCGTTTGCCCAGGGTTCGTATTCTCCTTGAATCCCAAAGCTGGTTAAGGATTCTCCTGCTAGTTCACCTCTAGTAAACCATTGCTGATTAAGAACTAAACTTAAACCTTTGTAGAATTCCCAATCTAAACCCAAGCCAGTACGGTCAGAAAATACGGCATCGGTATTATCAGAAAGAGTTATTTCATTGAAAGCTTGAAAGTTTAATTTATCGATAATGGGAATTGAAAACCGCGATCGCAATTGCGTTGAAGTACTGTTTAAAGCGCCTGGAGATTTACGATCCGTGCGATCGCGCCAGGTAAGATCGATTCCCAGATCCGCCTTGCCTATTTTTTGCTCAACTCCTGCGGTAATAGTCGATAAGCTATTATCTTGCTGATTACCAGGCACAGGATCAAAACCACTATCTAAGAATTCTGCTAATTCATCGAGGGGACGGGGAGAAACTCCTTTATTATCTTGATGTTCATAACTAAACTGAAGTTTAGTATGGCGAGCAATCTGTGCCTCAATTTGGCTTCCATAAGTGATCTGACCAGGAACAAAGCTTAAGGTGGCATTATTAGCAAAACCTTCATCGATATCACGATAATAAACTCGTCCTTGTAGATAATCATTAAACTTGACTTCTCCTTCAAAACGATAGGCTGAACCATCTGCTTCGGCAAACACAGTCTGATTATCCGACTGGGCATATTCGGCAATCAATTTACCCCACTCACCCAGAGAAAAATAACCATCCACACCCCAGAGAGAAAAATCCTGATCGCCACGATCTTCGTTGAGATAGCTTGCACCGATCCAACTAGGGGTTTCTAAGTCACGGTTGAAATGATAGCGTCCTCTCGCGCCTACCAGACTAGCTTCATTGGCTTCAACCTCAAATTGATAGGTAGCAATAATCCGACGGACTAAAATATTACCATTCTGATTGACTTGAGTACGTAAGACAGGATCTTTAAACAGCAAAGTGCCTCGGTCATAGTCAATTTCATAATCCAAACCCAAACTAAGACGTTGACGAGTAACCACCTTGCCAGGATCGTTAAGGGGAGATAGTTCTAGATAAATATCTTCTGACCCAGGAATTAACAAACGACGAGAGAAAAAGTAAAAACCAGAAGTACCATCAGGGGCGATCGCATCTCGTTGAAAACCTTCAACGCTGTTGGCATAAAGAGCATTGAATTGGAAATCACCCAGATTGTAATTGGCTTTAAATCCGTGTAGCTGTCGAGAAATACCGCTAAACTCCTGAGATTCGGTGCTAAATTCTTCGGTGTCATAATCACCCCACATAAAATAGTCGGGATCAGCAAATTCAATCCTGGGACTTCGTTCTAAACGTAGATAAAGGCTATCTGTAGAAGGGGTGGTCGCCTCTGTAGTGGAACTATCGCCATAAACGGGATAATTTGACTCACTTTGATCGTAAGTTCGAAAAATGCGAGTTTCTCCGTCTTTGTCTTCGTTCAGAGGGCGATCGCTATTAAACGCTCCTGTATAACTCCATTTACCAAAACTACCTGTGATAAAAGCTGCTGAACTAAAATCGATCTCTGCACCATTATTGTGATCTAAGGGTAGAAAATCCCGCAGACTATCGTAATAGTTAATCCCGCCAGCACCAATCCTCAAATCCGCAAAACCAGTTAACAGAGGTTTTTCCCTTAGGGTAGTTTTAAACTGAGTCTGGGTATAGGCTTCTAATTGTCTAGCTTTCGCCTGAATTCTAACCGTCTTGGCATCATACCCAGCCTGGAGAGATGCGGTAAACTCGCCTTTTTCGGGTTTAACCTGAAATCCTGGGCGATCTGGATCGACATCTGTACCGACAAATTTACCTGCACTGCTATTGAGGGTAACAATTTCATTCCAGGGTGTAGTAGTCCCCTGTCCATCAACATATCGACCTTGAACGGTGGCGATCGCCTGACCATCAGCAGGAATTTCTGTTTCGACTGTTTCTACTTGTAAAGCCTCTGGTCTACCAGGTACAGTAATCTTGATTGCCGTTTCAATATACTTAACTCCATCGGTAGTAGATAAAATACTTAAAGTATTTACTCCCGTCTTGAAAATCACCCCATACCAAGTTTGAGTAACTACATGGGAAACAGGATGTAATTCCGTCCGTCCTACTTGGGCAGTGTCAACGGATTTACCGTTAACTTGCAAAATAACTGAAGTAGATTCAGGATACTGAATTATGACGCTACTATGAATTGTTTCTAAAGTTGCATTAGCAGCAGGAGTGAGAATTTTTACTGGTGATTCTGTGGGGGAGGGGGGCGTTATTTCTGGATTAACAGGTTGTTGAGCGTTATTTTCCGTTGTTGTTGCTGATTTTTTGACGGCATTTGCTGATCGAGAAACATCTTTAACCATTACTTGGCGATCGGTTTTAGTCTTGATTCCATCTTGGGAAGCAATCACGCTGAGGGTATTTGTGCCCTTTTTTAACTCTGCACCTTGCCAAGTTTGGGTAATTAAATTTCTTTTACTATCAAGGCTTTGCTGAGTGATCGCCGAGTCGGCTAATTCTGCACCATTAACCTGAAGTTTGACTGAGGCAGTAGGTGGATATTGGATCGTTACTGAGTCATTATTGTGACTACTTAAAATTACTCCAGGTGCGGGAGAAATAATTTGTACCTGTTTAAGGGTTAGTCTGGTGGCAATTTCTCTTTTGTCTGGAGGGTTGATGATTGGCTCTGACTGAGGTGTAGCTTCTCGATCCTTCTTGGCATCAGGTATGATGATTCTCCAATCGTCAGGATTTGCCAAGCTCAATTGTTCTGCATCAAGTTCTGACCAGGTTTGCGCAATTAGCTGCTGTTGCTGGGGGTTAAGTTGATTGATTAATAAGCTTTGGGACTCAACAGAGGTATTACTAATCTGAGGCTGTGGATTAGGAGTTGCTAAACTCAGGCGATTACCCTTCGGGTATGCTTCGCGATCGCTATCTAAATCTGACCAAGTTTGCGCAATTAGTTGTTGTTGTTCGAGATTTAACTGATTAATTAATAAAGTTTCTGATTCAATTTCAGGCTGTTGATTGGGAGTTGCTACACTAAGGCGATTACCCTTCGGGTATGCTTCGCGATCGCTATCTAAATCTGACCAAGTTTGCGCAATTAGTTGTTGTTGTTCGAGATTTAACTGATTAATTAATAAAGTTTCTGATTCAATTTCAGGCTGTTGATTGGGAGTTGCTACACTAAGGCGATTACCCTTCGGGTATGCTTCGCGATCGCTATCTAAATCTGACCAAGTTTGCGCAATTAGTTGTTGTTGTTCGAGATTTAACTGATTAATTAATAAAGTTTCTGATTCAATTTCAGGCTGTTGATTGGGAGTTGCCAAACTGAGGGGATTACTATCTAAATCTGACCAGGTTTGTGCAATTAACTGTTGTTGTTCTAGATTTAACTGATTGATTAATAAAGTTTCTGATTCAATTTCAGGCTGTTGATTGGGAGTTGCCAAACTGAGGCGATTACCCTTCGGGTATGCTTCGCGATCGCTATCTAAATCTGACCATGTTTGCGTAATTAACTGTTGTGGCTGGGAGAATAAACTAGGGGTTTGACTAGTAACTAAGGACTCTTTTCTAGTTTGGGCTTGGGCGATCGCCGTATAAAAAACTAGACTAAAAACGGCAGCCATAAAAGTAACTAGCTGGAGCGATAGGTTGTATTTTTGGCTGGTTTTAACTTTCATAAACTAGATGATGGAAAACATTTTAATTAGCGATCTATTTATTTAGAATCAAAATTATGGTTATTTTTAAGAGATTTTGGCGATTTATGCTTACTTTTGGTTTCTTGTTCCGCAGCCGTAGGAGTAACAGCAAAATTCATCCTGACCATACTTCCTGGGGCTAAATTGACTAGTCTGGAGACGCTATTGCCCTCGCTAAAACGTAAATTGGGAGCAAGACGATATTCGGGAATGCTGGTTAAATCGAGTATTCCTGTGTGATGTCCAGGCAAGACATTGGTGACGGAAAATAGACCTTCCGCATCGGTAATCACGCGATTGCCATCTTCGAGATAAATAACCGCGTTGGGAATTCCTGGTTCTCCAGCTTGCTGCTGACCATCAAAGTTTTTATCGACAAATACTCGACCCAACAAAATTCCTGCATCGGCAAGAATTCCTGATTCAATTCGCAGCTTATGAATGGCGGGCCCATCTTTAACAGTTAGACGGTTATCAATGCGTTGAGCATTGACGATCGCCGAATTTTCTCCTGAACCCCGTAAAGCATTAGGAGTAACTTGGACAGCATAAACGAGATTGACAATTCCTCCAGAAGGCAAAGTTGTATTAACAGCAAAATTGACTAGGGAATTATTTTGAGTCGTGGTAATGTCAACTAATTTTGATTCGCTTTCACCACGGACACTATCTGCCTCTAAGCGAAAACCAGCAGGTAGAGTATCGGCGACTTGAAAGTTAGTCAGGGGAACAGAAGCCAGATTGCGAATTGCCAAACGGTATAAAACAATATCCCCAGGTTCAGCCGCAGCGCGATCGCCTGTTTTGGTAATCGAAATTTCCTGGGCATCACAAATATTGGTAGCTAAATCTAGTACTGCTAGGTTTAAACCGACTCTTTCTGCATCTTCGATTAACAGGATTTCTCCTGTAATCGTTGTTTGACCATCAGAAGCGTTAATCTGTCTACCATCAAGGGAAGTAGCAGTATATTGAACTATTCTGTCTGTGCGATCGCCAATGGTAATCTTGACCTGTCTTTGGTCATAAATAGAATTCTCGCCAGGATCGACCACCAAAATATAATTTCTGCCACGGTCTAATTGCCCTTTTTCTTCATCAAACAAGAAGCTATATTTACCGCGATCGCTATTGGTCAGAAAAAAAGGATTACTGTTTTCAATATTTGGTTTAATACCAGGGGAAATATTATTATTTGGCTCGTCTGGTAATTCAGTAGTAGTTAAGGGTGTTATTCCTCCAGGTTCACTCTGGGTAGGATCGTTAGCAGCCAGATCGTATAAAGCAACGGAAAAACCCTGATAATCCGCTAAGATTTCCCCTGCACAGCCACTAATTTCACCTCTGGGGTCAATTAATTCATTTTTATCAGGAGTAATCTCAGGTAAGATACTTAGGGTTTGTTGTGAATTGCGATCGCCACAGTCAGTTTGTAAATCAATCCCAATTGCCGAAATCTGATTTTCAGATAGAGCGGTTACTTCAACCTGAACTTCTAAGATTAATGATTGTTTTCCAGGGATGGAGACATCTTGAGCGGTATCAGTAATGGTTTTGCTTGCTTCGGGTTCGGCTGTTGCCAAACGATAAATAATGCCCGTAACCTTGCCAGCCCCAGTCAAGCCATTTTCGCTAATGGTTTGAATATTGGGCAGTTTGATACTTGCAGTCTGGTCACTCTCATTGGCAAGCTGGAATTTAAACCGCAGCTTACTTCCAGGAGTTAGTTTGGTGGGCTGTTTTTGACGAATCTGATTGAGTTCTAACTCTAGCTGTGCTTGAAAAGAAGTAAGTTGAGCCTTGGCTTCTGGTCTAGTCAGCTTGGCTGCTGCGATCGCCTGTTGAACTTGCTCAATAAAACTACCTTCCTCTTTAGAAGTGAGCTTTATTTGACTAAGAGTTTCAATCTCTGTTTCCCTAAGACCCAATGCCTGTAAACTAGATACTTGCAATCCTGCCAGACTAGTTAATAGTTGCGAATCAGGAATTTGGGTAATGATTGCTTGGTTTTCTTTGCCTACCTGCTTAATCACAGATTCTTTAATGGCTGCTGCTAACTCTATCGAAGTAGAATCAACGGGCAAGGCTGCCCAACGGGAGATGGTGACGATCGCTGCTTGGTTAGCTGCTGTTTCTTTTAAACCCTGTTGTTTAAATTGCTCAATTAAGCTACTGGCAATGATTCCCAATGCACTGACTAAGTTTCCTTTTGCATCCTCTACGCCTTGGTTACTAACCTGAATTTTTGACGGAGACTGAGGGAGCAAACTGATTTCAAGTACAGTATTAGAAACATGAGAAACTACAGCTTTTTGTTGATTAGAATCATCTGATAATTCATGATTAGCGATCGCTGTATTAATAATTTCTTGATTATTGCCCACAGAACAACTCAAAACTGTTTGAGCCATAACCTGCTTGCTTCTCAGCGGTAACCAAGGAGCGGTAAGCATCATGACGATTAAAATACGGGCAATTTTGGGACTCGATTTAGTGATGCTAAAAAAGCAAAAATTAAACACAATTCTTTTCTCAACTGCAAGTATGTCCAGCACAATCTAGGGTGGGCATTGCCCACCTCTTTAGAACAAAGTAGTAAATCAAAATGTGAGGATCGAAAGCTAAAAACTAAAAATTAAAAACTATGAGCATTACTACTACCAGCTTTTATATATTTAATTAATCCTCAACGACTTTACTGCACTTGCACTTCATACATTGCTGTAGCCCCTGCTTCTGGTGTTACCGTAGGAAACTGCCACCGAATATGGGTATAGGCTTCTGGTGGTGCAGGACGCTCAACTACTGTGCCATCTTCCTGGGTAATTTTAATTTTTGGTTCAGCTACAAAACTTTTACCCTGGTCGGTACTATAGGTAATCTTGGCCTGGTTTTTACTGCTAGCAGAATTAAGCTTGTAAACCATTTGGGCAGCAATTGGCTGGGTAACAGCTAGATTATTCGCGACACTTGACCCAGAGTTTTCACCAACAATGGTGTAGCGCAAAATATCTCCAGGGGCGACTTTGGCATTATCTTCCAAATTTTGCCAAGTGACCTGTTGCTTACCATCAACCGTAGCGCTAATCTGTTGTTTAGCTACTACTAAATTGAGTATAATCTCTGGCTTTTCGGCAGCTTGGGCAATAATTTCACCTGGATTAGGAATATCTGCTGCTGCGGGAAGATTATTGAGTAAGGGTAGGATTACTGCTAATCCCATAGTGCCAATACTCAATAACTTGTATAGACCTTTCATATTGCTATTTCTCTGATAATTGCTATAGTGAACAGTGAACAAATCCCCTGGGTCGATAGATAGAGAATTTTTCCTTCTATAAACCCAGTTTTTCTATTTATGGGGTAAGTGTCTTAATATCACTTGCGTCAGTTACTTTGCGTTGGAAAGTAAATGTTCCACTAACTCCTGGAGCAACATTAGCAACTGTGTCTATATAGCTGGTTACTAGTTTATCTGTAGTACTACTAGCTGTACTACCAGTAGTACCTTTAAAGTAAGTAATAGTTCCGCTATTAGAGTCTTGGGCGCTACTGGGTACGTGCAGAGTATCGATAATTGTGTCACCGTCGTCAGGGGAAGTCGTGTCTAATGCCCAGTTATTAGCTCCTACTGTACCATTCTCTATAATGCGCACATCGTTAGCCTGAAGCAAGACACTATTAGCACCAGTTGCTTGAGGATCAGATATGTTACTGTAGGCAACTTGGTACTCAATTATGTCTCCAGGTGCAGGCTTTTTGTTAGCATCTGGGTCATTAAAGTTCATTCCTGTAACTAATGAATATTGACCACTAGCGTTAGCTCTTAAAACACGAGCTTTTTTAACTAGTTTGAGATAGCCAGCATAAACTTGGTTAACGGTAACGTTATAAGTATCTTGTGTAGTTAAACCATTACCAGCAGTATAACTAGCACTTGGAAGTAAACCAGTACCAGTGTTGTTGCTGTCTTTATAAGCAGCAATAGGTACGGGATAACCACCAATGTTTTCGCCTGAACCATTATCACTGGTTGATAATTCTGTTCCATCAGGCAGATTGATTGCAACAGTATAGTTGATAGATGCGTTGGCATTAATACTGGGAACAGTAATTGGAGTACCACCACTTAACGTAAAGCTTCCAGTTCCAGTATTGTCGTAGGTATATGTCGCACTAACTCCACTATAAGTAATAGTAACTTCAGTGCCGTTAGGTAAGCTTGCTGCTGTTCCTCCCAAAGTTAAAGCCTCAGGGCTAATAGGTTGCAGAATGACGTTAGTTATCTGTGCAGCAGTAGGATTCTTAACGGTGTTGGTAAAGGTAATAGAGTCAGGATCGTAGGTTTGAGCCTGAGTAGTGCCAGTTACAGCAGGAGTTGCTACACCTAAATTTTGGAAATCATGGTTATCATCCGCAGTAGTCGCACCAAAAATACCGCCAATTGCATCGGGTAGATTTGCTGGTCCATTACGCAGATTAGAAGCGACAGCAGGAGGTGTTACCCTAACTTTGTTAACCTCACCACCAGGAGTTCCCGTAGCAGTGTTGTTGTTGTTTACATCGACGTTATTCTCGTTATTACCAGGATTAGCTACACCAAACGCATTATTGCTATCTCCAACAGTTTCATCTGGGCCACTAGTACCATCATCATTGAAGTTATTGGGGTTTTCGTCACCAGATTCATCAAAGGTGATTGCCCCTGTAACCCCTGCACCACCATTATCAGTACTACCAAAGGTCTGCGCCATGTTATAGATACTGGTAGCTGTGTTAGTTAAACTACTAGTAACAACTTTAAAACTAAAGCCTGTTTGGGTAGTACCAGCAGCAATTTTATTGGTACTAGCATCGTATACCCAACCTACACGAGTAATCGCACCAGTTAAAGCAGTAGCATCTGTCTCCCATTCCGCTTTTTCAGGAGCAACAGTTAAAACATCATCTGTATAAACTCTTGTCCAACCATTAGGTGCAGTGACATCTGCACCAACAGTGGCTTTGTCTAAGGTTGTATCTTTAGGTATCGCATCTGAAATCAAGATTAGATTGCTTTCACTTGTGATTCCAGCACCAGTAAAGCTTCCTGGATTTGCACCGCTATAATCACGACCTTCTAAAGCTGCTGGATTGTAGGTGAAATTATTGTAGCCAGCTAACTTTTGATTGAGAACATCTAACTCTAAGTTGTAGGTAATTACATTATCACTAAGAGAGCTAGCATCAGCACCATTAGTAAATCCAGCATTAGTTTTTCTAATTCTAGTTAAAGCCAGAGGATTAGAACCTACAGTTACCGTGTTAGTTGCACTAGCTTCCCTTTGTCCGTTCACAGGATCGCCAGTAACAGTTGCCGTAGTTGAAGTTAAGGTACGGACATCTTGGTCTTGAGGATCGTTTGCACCACCCGCATCAGGTTGGTTTTGAGTACCAGGAAAATCTGGACTATTAATATCGGCAGTGTTATTACCAGTATCCCCTAAGCGTACGCTGATAGTGTCACCTGTAGTAACCGTACTAGAAACAGTACCAGTAACACGGACGATAATCGAGGTATTTAGGGCAACGTTAGGAACAATACCATCGGCAGGTCGATTGATAAATGAAGTACCACCATTAGTACTGTATTGAACTGAAGAAGCAGAGTTGGGATCGACAGTTACGTTCTGGGCATTCCCATTAATCTTAGTAGCGTCAGGAACAAAGATATTGGTTGCGTCATTACCTGTGTTGGTAATTAAAAAGTCGAAGCTAATAGTTTCTTCAGGTAAAACTGAACCCCCATTACTATCAACCAAACCATTAGGTACATTAGTAATACCTGCAATTTTACCAACTGTTACTGTAACTTCGTTAGAAATAGCATTATATGGAGTACCAGCTTCGTTTTCATAAGTAGCTGTGGCAGTGTTTTTGAGGCTGACACCTGCATTAGTGCCGACGGCAAATACGGGTAGAGAAAATTGAAATAGACTGGCTGTTGCTAAGGCTACACCAATCAATGGAAAATAGTATTTATTTCTGGTTAAGCTATGCTGATTCATAGAAATTATTAGACCAATAATTTTTGAGATTAGAATATTACGCTCTTATTATTGTCAAGAGCGTATATAGAAAATACAAATTAAGAAATTACAATTTAGCTAGACAGCTATTTTTGAGCGTATATAGTCTAAAAATTACAATAACTAATTTCTTTATGACAAAATGACAACTTATTTCGAATGCCTGTTTCTATCATAGAATAAAGCTTTAGACTATATTTTGGTTACGTATTTTTACTACTTAATAGATATTTATCTATCAAGTATCTAAATTAAAACTTAGTAAAGTTTAAAATGCCATTTGTATATTTACGCAAATATTTATGCAAATACTGAATAGCTTTTAATTATTCACTTAATTTAAATAGTCAATTAGTTATAGCCGTACAAAGTTAGCGGCGCGTTTTTGGTAAGAGTATTCTTGCCAAAAAGCCGCCTTAGGTAGTAGGTAGTAAATGTCCTAAGTAGTCGTGGAAAATTAATTTCCTAGTTGAAATTGGGTAAAGGGAAAGGGGGAAAGGGAAAAGGTGAATAATAATGTGTAATTAATTTTGTTTAGGCACTTAACTTAAATACGTATTGCTATATAAGTAGCTATGGCAAATGAATTAGAAGATGGTTTTGTAGGGAGTTAAGCAATACTTCTCGTTTAACAATTTAATTAAATAACTGGGAAATTAGGGTATTAAAGGATTAATTATCTCCCTATTTCTTTATCTCTCCAAACAAGAAGTATTGAAAAACGATCGCTTGAACATCAATTTTTTAACCAAAGCTTAGGGCTTATAGCTAACCGCTTCGCGGTTTAAATAGAAGTTAATTTTTGAATGATGAAAGGGGTAATTTCTGGCAAAGGTAAAATATGTTGAACTGCCCCCAATTCAATTGCTTCTTTGGGCATCCCAAAGATCACCGAGGTTTCTCGATCTTGGGCAATGGTTAGTCCCCCTGCTTGCCGAATCATTTGCATTCCTGCTGCGCCATCTTTGCCCATACCAGTTAATAATACAGCGATCGCATGACGATCGTAAACCCGTGCTACAGATTTGAAGGTGACATCGACTGCGGGGCGATGACCGCCAAGAGGAGGAGAATCTGAACAGACGAACTGCCCTTGGCTATTTAATTCTAGGTGTTTTTTTTCTGGTGGAAAGTAAATTGTTCCTGGTTGAGGAGTAATCCCAGAAAGAGCTATTTTAATTGGTAACCCAGAGGTAAGACTCAGCCACTGAATTAAACCATCAAGAAAACCCTGGCTAATATGCTGCACGCAGACAATCGGTACAGAAAAATTAGCTGGCAAACTGGCAAAGATTGTTTGTAAAGCTTGAGGTCCTCCCGTAGAAGTGCCGATCGCAATTATTTTGATTTCTGAAGTATTATTGCTAGGAGTCTGTTGCCTAATATATGGCGACAACTCAGATTTAAGACTTGCTTGAGGAGTGCGTCTAAATACTTTGACTCCAGCCAAAATTTTAATTTTATTGATTAACTTTAAGTGATTGATTTGAGATTCTGGGTCG
>NZ_PVWF01000196.1 GCF_003003995.1 Pleurocapsa sp. CCALA 161
TACAAGGCTGTCCTGTAGTTAAGGCACTAGCCACACTGCGAGAATGATAAAAGGCGAAAGCGGGGTGGGTGTTCGGGGGAAAAGGCAAATTTTCTGCTTGAATCCCTTGCCAGGATTCTTGAGGCGAAACAACTCCAATCATTTCTGCGCTACTGTAGCCCAAGATATTTTCTGCTTGCTGATTGCAACTTTGAATTCTGCCATCTGCTTGCTGAATTATTAAACCTATTCTGCTTGCATGAGAAGTGCTGTTCAAACCTGTCTTCATTTTGATGCTTAAACTGAAAAGAAAACTATCTAAGTGTTGGTCAAGTCGCTTTGGTCCAATTCAAAACTATGAATTAATTTGTTAAGCAATGTTGCTGTTTTTTCTAGCTATAATGTCTTATTTTATACCTATCTTAAGTTGGATGCTGAGGATGATGCTATCTCTTTAGATAGATAATTTCTGAAAACTTACCAACTAATCTATAAATTTAACCAAAGCGCGATCGCGACCTTGTTCTTTTGCTTGATACAAAGCCTGATCGGCAGTAACCAAAAGCTGTTGTTGAGTGTATTTTGGGGAGGGAACAACGGCGCAAACACCCAAGCTTAATGATACATAATCTCCTGCTAAAGAATCGGGATGAGTTAGAGCAAGGATTTTAATTTGTTGACGAATTTCTTCTGCTACTTGCAAAGCATTATGAGCGGATGTTCGGGGTAAAATTATGGCAAATTCTTCTCCCCCATAGCGAGCCACTAAATCTGTAGGGCGTTTGACTGCTTTTAATAATGCTTGAGCTATCTGTTGTAAACAAATATCTCCCTGCTGATGACCAAAGCGATCGTTATAAAGTTTAAAATAGTCAACATCAACAAGAATAACAGCCAAAGGAAACTGCTCTCTTCTTGCTAGCTTCCATTGCCTAGTTAAAAAAGCATCGAAATAATAACGATTAGCGATGTTAGTTAAGCTATCTATGGTCGCTAATTTACTTAATTGTTGATTAATTTTCAACAACTTAGTTTCAGCCACTTGACGAGCTTCAATTTCTTGTTTTAACTGTTGATTTTTTATTTTCAATTCTGTTTGTAAACGGTAATATTTTAGCTGAGTTTCTACTCTGGCAATAACTTCTTCCATTTGAAAAGGTTTAGTAATATAATCATTGCCGCCAAGATTAAAGGCTTGAGTTTTTTCTTCAACTTTTTGAAAAGCACTAATAAATATAATCGGAATATTTTCGGTACGGCGATCGCTTTTGAGTAACTGGCAGACCTTAAAACCATCTAGATCTGGCATACTAATATCTAATAAAATTAGATCTGGAGAGTTTTTCGTAGCTAAATCAACAGCTAGTTTTCCTCGATTACATTCGGCAACTTCATATCCGTTTAGCGTTAAGATGAGCGATAAAAGTTTTATGTTGTCTGGTTGATCATCAACTATTAAAATTCTCGTTTGCTCCTTGGGCGATCGCTTAAGTTGAGACATTTTTCTGACTGCTTACAATAGCAATCTTCAACATTACTATATATAGGAAACATTTAAGTATTTCAGTTTATTTTTGTCTTCTAATCCTTCGTCGTCGGATGGTGCGACTGTGCAGTCGTTCTAAAATTGCCAACCCATAAAAGTAGGTAATTACCCCCAAAATCAAACCCACCACAAAACTTCCCGTCAATAAAGTAATTGCAAAAGTAGAGCCTAGTTCTTTAAAAGCAGTAAAAGACTCAAGAGTTAATGGTGGCAGATCCGCATCTTTTGTCCCTAATAACAGTTTGCCAATTTTATAATTAAAAATATAAAGCGGTACGGAAGTAAAAGGATTACTAATCCAGGTTGCTGCTAATGCTGCAACTTTGCTACCACGAACAACGGTAGCAAGTAAGAGCGCCAGTAGACTTTGCATACCGAAGAAGGGAAAGCAGCCAGTAAAAACTCCTACTGCTAATCCCTTGGCTACGACTTCTGGTTTATCCTGCAATCTGATCAGCCTAAGATAGGCTAAACGAATAAACCTGCTCAAACTATTTTGACGCAACCTTAAATGTTGTTGATGTTTACGACTTTTACGCAATGGAAATGTTCTAACATTTAGCAATTTTATTTTTAAGCAAATTTTGCCTAATCTTGAATTATGGGGCAAATATTTTGGACTCATGTTCAACTCAAAAGAGTGGAAATCTACCCAGGTAAACGGCACAGGAGGATCTTGCCGAGTGGAGACTGTATGACAATATAATAACTAAACAATAGAAGTAATTGTTGTTGCCTCAATATTGACCATATTTTCTAATTTACCGACAAAAGAAAGAAGAGGTAACTGCTCATTGCTCATTGCTCATTGGTTACAAGTTAAGGGACTACGATGTTTGTCAATCGGTTTGAAGCTCTTAGCTCTTAGCTTTTAGCTCTTAGCTTTTGAGATATTTTTCATAAACTATAACTCTTTAAAGAGCGATCGCTCTTTAAATCTCTCCAATCCCTATTTAGTGTTGACTAAGATCAAAGACACTATCTGTAGTAGCGGTGCATCGCGGTGACGCGAAGCTAATCCTTTAGGACTTGTTGGTTTCCAGCAAAGAGCGAATGCGACGCGAAGCTATATGCGAAGCGGTATCCTTTAGGAGTCCTTTAGGGCACCAAGAAGTTGACTAAAACTGATTTTGCTTAACTTGTCACTAATGCTCATTGCTCCTTGTTCATTGCTCATCTGTAATGTTGACTCGATGAGTAATCATGGTCATACCATCTCCCCGAATTAAAATAGCCGATAGCCAATTACTTTGAGGTACAGAAGGAGCTGTTGCCACTTGGTAAATTCCCCCCGCAGCTAGTGGTTCTAATTCCAATAAGGTGGAGTTCAGATATAAATTAGCCCCAGTCTTCTCTTCTTGAACAGCTCCTAACAATACTTGAGAACCTAAGGGTTCATCAACAATCAAATCAAAATTGTATTTTTCACCTGTGGTTACCGTATCTGGTGCGACGACTTTAACCTGGGGAGGATTATTTCCTGATGTTAACCGAGATTGCTCTGTCAATATTTCCTGGCGAACTAATTTTTGTCCCTGGAAATATTGGCGAGATCTAATTGTTGAGTCTAACTGCGCCTTTCTCCCTGCTTCAGTTTGTATACCGCTGATGGTGGTGAGAGTTTCTGCAACCAGCTCATCACCTGATTTTGACCAAGACTTAATTTCCGTAGTGTATTTTAGCTGAGGATAATTCTGCCACATTTGGGTTAAAGCCTTACTCAAAGTAGCTGTAGTTAAGCCATCAGAATTTTTAAAGTCCTTGCTGTAATAACTAATTACTTGATCTAGATCTTGATTGTTGGCAGCTTCTTCGATGCCTGTAACAATTTCAGTTAGTTCATCAGGAGCCGTTGCTGCATTTTCTGCCTGAGCAATATTGATCATACCGCCCATGATTCCCAAATTTAGCAATAATACTGTGGCGAATTTTTTCATATGTTTATTTTTGTGTTGAACTTATGGTTTATATCTAATCTTCCAAAAACTTTTGCTCTGGCTGAATCCCTTGCTATCTCCCGCTGAACCTGCGAACAATTATTCTTTAGCAAACTTCTTTACACAAACTTTAGTTTAATTCCAAGAAAAAATGGGCAGAATAGGAGAGTACAAAAAGTAAAAAACTCGATAAGAAGTTTCCTGCTTATGTAATTGATAGCTACAAACCCAAAGCTGTGATCTCTAGAGGCAACTGTTATGACTAGGAGTTATCTCTAGTAATCTGTGACCGTTGGTCAAATTAATCAAGTTTTGGTGTGCCTAGATTTATCTTAACCAGAGCATTTACTCCTTAATTTCTTCTATCTCCCCCATACATGAATGAAAGCCATTGTAGCAAACGTCTTCTTTGGTGGAATTTTTGGCTGTCTCAGCTACGCAAATTCCACTCTGGCAACTCCAGTTAAGTCAGAATCAATCTACTCAAAGCAAATAATGCCCGCTCAACTATCAACTAGATTTACTAGATCTAACGTACCCGTAATCCCTCAATTATTTGGCGTGATTGATAGTGTTTTGCCTACTGCTGGGTTACGAAGCTGGAATAATGCTGCTGATTCTTCCTCAAACAAGGGCTACCATCAATGGCTAGAACATACTATGTCCTCTAGCTTTAGCCTTCCTCTACAAACTAATTATTTCTTTCCCCAAATATCTCCTGAAACTAATTGTGGTTTAGCTTTTTGCGATGATCGCTCGGAGCAAAGTAGCCGACTATTATCTTCTCCACAGCAGGCTGATCTTCATAAATCATCTCAAGGTGGCTTAGTCTTAGGCTTGCAAAAAACTTTTTGGGCAAGTGAAAATCAACATCAATACTGGGGCATAACCACCGTTCAACATTGGGGACAAAATAAACAACAGAGTAACCCATCCTCCCTTAACTATACTGACGTATCTCCTATATTAGCTTTGGGTAGTTCAACTCTCACTTTTTCAGGAGGGGTAAACGACAACTTAGGCAAGTCAGCAATTCTCAAGCAAGGTTTTAATTCTGCTCAAGAATTTGAAGATTTTCGTGGCGGAATTGCTTATCACCACGGCATCACCCAGCAGTTAACGATGGGAGTTGGTTTTGTTTATGAAAATACTTTAGCTGGTTTTACCCAGCTAACCTATGACAGCGACATCTTACCTATTAAAGCCACCATTTCTCTGTTGGCGAAAGAATCTGGCATAGATTTTTATTCTCATATTCGTTTTCAACCGACACCAAATTTTGTCGCGAATTACTACCGTGATGGTGAAAAACAAAAGTTTGATCTCAATTGGAGTGTTTATAATGGTTTGACTTTAATGGCCACGGGGAACAGCAAAACGAAATCTTATAGCACAGGGGTAAAAATAGCATTGGACAATAATTATTTTTCTCTTCGTGCCACAGCAGCTTTAGATAATGAGCAAAAACTACGGTTGCAATTGAATTCTCAAATTGGACGTTTAAAATTTACCTACAGCAGCAATCAGGATCAAAGTAATTTAGAACTTAGAGGTCAACTGCTTGATTTAGACAATTTAGGTATTCAATGCTCTGCTTTTGTTAAGTATCAGACTTTAGGGAAGAAGCAACAAGAATTTATGGTCTGGGGAGCTAATATACATTCCCAGGCTCAAGTTAGTCAAAATAGACATCAATGGGAGTTTGAGGTAGGTTATGGCACTAGTTCTGATGACCAGGGTTGGATGGCTAATGGTACTATTGCGCTTCAGCCTAATTTATTTTTAAAACTCGGCTATCAAGAAGTATCTGCCATATCCGATGAAACCAAGATCAAGCTCCAGCTAAGTTCAAATTAAAATTAACTATTTAAGATAATGAACTACCCCAACTTAGCTAACGCTTGAAGTTGGGGTTTCCAACTCCTCGGTACTAAGTCGTGACTTTTGACGC
>NZ_PVWF01000197.1 GCF_003003995.1 Pleurocapsa sp. CCALA 161
ACCTATTTGCGAAGCTTATCCTTTAGGACTACCCACTACCTATTTGCGAAGCTTATCCTTTAGGACTACCCACTACCCTGCCAAAACTTCTATCTTCGGTTGAGTATTTACTGCTAAAACGCGATTATAAATCTCTTGCCAGTTAGCTTGTTCTATAGCAGGGTTTAAATCTTGTAAGATTTTTTGTTTAGCTAATTTGCCAAAACTCTGTCTGAGTAAAGGATTTTCTATTAATTTAGCGATCGCAATTCTCAACTCCTCACTAGAATAAGGATTTACTAATAACCCGTTGACACCATCTTCAATAATTTCAGCGATCGCATCGACATTTGTACCGACTACCGCTCTTTCGGCTAACATTGCTTCTAGTAAGGCATTAGGACAACCATCATTGAGAGAAGGAATAGCAAAGATATCCATGTGGGGTAAATATGCCAAAGCTTGATCACGGCTTACTTTGCCTGTAATTACTATTTTGTCTTGTAAACCACTATTAGCTAGTTCTTGTAACCAATATTCTTTTTCTTTTGGCACAAACTCGCCGACAAATAATAAAGTAAATTCTGTTTCTATTGCTTGGCAAGCATCTAAAAGATATTCAATACCTTTCTTGTCTCTAAAATTGCCCACAGATCCGATTACTATTCCCTGTAATTTATCTACTAAATCTGGGGTAGGTAAGTTATCAAAATTTATAGGAGCGATCGAATTTAAAAATGCTGAAGATTTATAAGTAATTGTAGGGGCAAATAATCTGGCGCGGTGCATTAAATCTTGACTAACAAAAGTATTCCAATCAGAATTTTCTAAAGTCCAAGCAATTTGTTTTTGCTGCTGAGAATCAAAAATATGCTTGTGTAAATCCGCCCCTCGAACACTATTAATTACTGATAAATCATTTTCTTTAGCTAACATGGTGGTTAAAAAACCAGTCTCGTTAATAAAAAAGGCATGAACTACATCAAATTGATATTGCTTATGTAGAGTAGTTAGCTGTCCATAAATATCCATTAAATAGTCTTGATCGCGAGCAACAGTAGAACGCACGGCAGGATATAAGCGATGTACGGTAATTCCATCTTGGATACTAGTTTCACAATGAGAACGATAAAATTCTCCTGCCTTAGCTAGTTTCCTTTCCTTACGAAATACAGAACGAAAAACTGCTACATGAACTTGATAACCTAACTCGGTTAGTAATAAAGCAATCCGTTTAGCAGATACACCCACTCCACCTACATCGGGGGGAAATTCTTGGGCTGTGATACAGATAGTTGGGTTGCTGTTCATGACTGGTTAGTTAAATGTTGCTAGAGTTATTTGCTGTTGTAACTACTTTCCCAATTCTCAATGAATCGTTCGTGAAACTTTTATGAGAGAATTTTCATCGATCGCCTGACTTGTAGTGTTTATTTATATAAGCGGTCAAATTCTGAGTTTTGTGGTACTATATACGGTACGCTTTGAAAATCACTTCAATGAAACCATTTACTGTTAAAGAAGCAAGAGATAATCTTTATCGCTTAATTGATCGAGTAGCTGAAACTCATCAGCCGATTACGATTAAAGGTAAGCGCAATGATGCAGTGTTAGTATCTAGAGAAGACTGGGAAGCGATCGCCGAAACGATTTATCTTAATAGTATTCCTGGAATGGTGGAATCAATTAAATCAGCAGCAGCAGAACCTTTATCGGCAGGAACGCCTTTAGAGGAACTTGAGTGGTGAAGCAGTGGCAAGTTATTTTGTCCAAGCAAGCAAAAAAAGATGCTAAAAAGATAGCTTCTAGTGGACTAAAATCTCAGGCACAAGCATCACTAGGAATCTTACAGAGCAATCCATATCAACCACCCTATGAAAAATTAGTGGGAAATTTAGCAGGATATTATTCTCGTCGCATCAATATTCAGCATCGTTTGGTGTATGAAATACACGAACAGGAAAGAATTGTTAGAGTTTTGAGGATGTGGACTCATTACGAATAATCTTGCCTATCATAATTTAGTTCATAGTATTCTTGGTTGTTTCTATTGTCTTAGCTATTGTAATCGCTCAAAAAATCCATAGTTAAGAAGCTAATGTAGTATGTTGCTTAACCATATGCTTGATATATTCGCGTGTATTGTTAACTCCATCTAAATCTAAAGGTAATTCAGTTTTGTCTTGTTGCAGATAATTAATAATTTGTAAGGCAAATTTTTCTGGCTGTAAGTCTTCAGGATAAATCATTTTGACTCGACCTAAACTATCTAGTTTTTTCAGACGAGTTTCCTGTTCTTTATCGTTATTTCCCTGAAATGCCATCATCATCGCTTTCACACCCGTACTTAAAATATTCATAGTGGTGTTGTAGCCACCCATGCCAATAGATAAGTCTGCCTGTTGCATATAATTAAGGAAATTTGGGGTGTAGCGTTCAATAGTGATGTTATCTAGATCTTCAGTTATTTGTTGCAGTTTTACTAATACTTCGTCAGGACTAAACGCACCTGTAAAAACTTGCAAATGATGGGGAATTTGATCTTTTAAGATAGATGCAGTATGAGCCACACATTCTAATAAATCATGTCCGAATCTTCCCCCACCAACACTAACCAAAATCAAAGGTTTATTAGCTATCGGTTGAGGTTGAGGTAGGGGCTGAACTACATAACCTGTGTAGTGTACAGGACAACTTAAGTCTGCTACACGGGAAAAGCTAAGGTTGAGTTTAACAAAGTTAGGATCGCCATGAATTAATAACATATCAAAATATTTATTAATCAAACGACAAACCTTTTCTTCGTGTCTTTGTTGATTTTGTTTAGTAACTACAATATCTCTCACACTAGAAACAATTTTTGTTCCCATTGCTTTCGCCTTTTCCATTAAAGGAATCAGTTCAAAAGAAAAACGTCTTCGACCAAAAGGAAATAACTCGATAATTAAAATATCTGGTTGAAAGCGATCGCACGTATCCAACAGTATTTTGGTTCTAATAGTTTCTAATTCTGACATAGTTAAACTATCATCTACAGGAGTAAGTTCAGTAAACTCACTATCAGTTTTGATTGCAGGAATATTAACTACTTCAATTTCAGGGGGAAACTCAAATTCTTTAATGACTTGTCCACCATTAATAAAACAAATTTGAAAATCAGGAATTAATCCTCGAACTATTTCTACACTACGAATCAAATGACCCATGCCAAGAATATGTTGGCAATAAAACATTACTTTTTTCATGATGACTGATGACTGATGACTGATGAATGATAATTAGACACTAGGCTTAATTAACCTACTACCCATTTGCGAAGCTACATGCGGCAAAGTGCCTTTGTCCTTTAGGACTACCTACTACCTACTACCTATTTGCGAAGCTTATCCTTTAGGACTACCTACTACCTATTTGCGAAGCTTATCCTTTAGGACTACTTACTACCTATTTGCGAAGCTTATCCTTTAGGACTACCTACTACCCATTTGCGAAGCTTATCCTTTAGGACTACCCACTACCCACTACCTATTTGCGAAGCTTATCCTTTAGGACTACCTACTCAGGCAGACTTAAGAGCCACATTTGAACTTTGCTCGATATAAAAAGAGTCGAATAAAAGCATCGATATATAATCAGCAACTCTTGGTAATCCTGCAAAATCTAAATGATTAATAAAGTTAGAATTATCAACTTTATCTAAACTACTAAATAGAGTTTCCATTAACAAATTAGAGTTAAGTAGATTGGGATGAATCATCTTAATTAATCCTGCTTTTGCCATAGCTTGCGCACGAATTAATTGTTCTTGTCCTGGTTTAGTGCGAGGAACAACGATCGCTTTTTTGCCTTTTTGCAAGACTTCAGTAATGGTGTTGTAACCACACATAGAAATCACCATATCGGCAGTATTAACGTAGCTCATTAAATCATTGGTAAACTCCAATGTCGTAACTCCAGGTAATTGTCGCGCCTGTTGATATATTTGCTGTTGCTGTTCGGGGGACATTTCTGCACCACAAAAGATTAAGCTGCGGATTTTTTGCTGACTAAAATAAGCCTGATTTTGTGCTACTCCAGTTAGATAATTATTAATTAAGTAATAACCATCTTCTCCTCCCCCAGGGGTAACTAAGACTAGTTTTTCATTACTTTTAATACCCAATTCTTGACGGATGGTACGACGGTTTTTTAAGCCAGAGTCTTTACGAATGTAACCACAAAAACGGACTTTAGATGCGATCGCCTGACTAAATTGATACTCTTGAACTAGATCGAATATTTCTGGCATTCCCACTACTAACAAGCGATCGTAAGTAGATTCTACTATTTGATAATAATTTTCCTTATGCCATTCTTGAATAGTTTTCTCTGGGGTATCTAAAATGTCTCGTAGCAGCAAGACAAATTTAGTGTTTGGTAAATAATTTTTCAAATAGTCAATTGTTGACTTTAATTCGCCTTGAATTCCTGATGGTTTTTTATCAACTAAAACTAAATCTGGTTGATAGTTTTTAGCAGCAGCTAAAATTAATTCCGAGCGCAAATTTAAAATAGATTCAATATCTGCATTGAGATATTTAACCGCCATTTCCCCTGATGAACCGCGATTAAGACAAGGAAGCTTAATATAGTCTAATCCTTGAGGTAAACGGAAGCTTTGCAGCATCGGTGAGCCAGAAATCAACAAAATTGAAAGATTAGAGATTGATTTGAGTAAATACTTGCAAATAGACAGCATTCGGCTAATATTTCCCAGACCATAAGCATCGTGGGAATAAACCATGATTCTTTGATATTTGCTTGTAGTAACTGTGGAAGGAAGAATGCGAGCCATGATAATTACGCTCTGGTTGTTACTAAATTTTTTGAGGTAGTTAGTAGAGGGAGTAGAGAGGTGGTGGGGTAGTTAGGTAGAGGAGATGGAGGAGTTAATACTCCACTACTTCAATAATTCCATTACTCCAAATACTCTGCTATCTCTCTAAAAGGTTTTCTATTATTGTTAGTTTCACAGTTATCAATGAATCGTCTATGAAACTTTGATGAGAAGAATCTCACTTTAATAAAAGCTATAAGCTATAATCTATAAGCTATAAGCTCTAGGCTAGATAACTTTTAATATCTATGGAGCAGTTACAAGCTTAGATTCTAAGATGTTAGATTGAGTAGTATTAGCAGCGCGACCGATGCCAATGTAATAAAATCCAGCTTGTTCTAGGACATTGCGATCGAGGAAGTTGCGACCATCAATGAGGTTGGGACTATTCATTTTCCTAGCTAATGCACTATAGTCTAGAGTCTTAAACTCTTGCCAGTCGGCGTTGCTGAATAAGAGGTGGATTTGTTAGAAAGTAAGAGTTAAGAAAAGCTCATTTAGCAAATATGAAATGTCCT
>NZ_PVWF01000198.1 GCF_003003995.1 Pleurocapsa sp. CCALA 161
GATATTATCTGGCTTAATATCTCGATGGAGAAACTGAGCTTGATGCAGGATTTCTAGCGCCTCTCCCACCTTAGCAATATGCTCTAAGGCTTTTGCTTGGGATAATTTTCCTTGCCTTTGCTTGAGAAACTCGGTTAAGGTTTTACCCTTAAGATATTCCATGACCAGATAGGCAGTATTATTTTCTTCAAAATAATAGAAAACCCGAACAATCCCAGGATGATTAAACTGACCGAGGGTTTGACCTTCGAGTAAAAATTTTTGTTTGGCGTTGCTGTAGGTGTCTAAATTCCAACGCCCCGCAGATACAACGGTTGAACCTTCTCGCCAACAGCCTTCAGGAAAAAATTCTTTGACCGCTACGGCTCGATTTAATCTGGTGTCGATCCCCTGATAAGTAATCCCAAAGCCGCCTTGACCAAGGGGTTGTTTAATCCGATACTCTCCGCTTGCCAAACAAGCACCAGGACTCAATATACCCTTAACCCTGGTAAATTTTTCCATGAACTCAACTCCTTAACAACTCTTCCCCGTTGATTTATCCATCTTTCAGCCGAAATTTGTTACCCTGATATGCCGATCCTGCTAAACAATCTTAAGCTGTATCCAGTTAGTTTTTTGATTAGTTTATTTCAGTGGAAATACTTACTTAGTTAATTTAGCTAATTTGATGAAAAATCACGATCTAGATGACTTGAGCAATTAAAATGTTCTAATTGTGGAGGGTATTTTATAGCAGTAACTACGTCTGTAGTATTGAGGAGGATATGACAGATCAGCCTGAGACAATCAAACAAACTTTTGACCAGCTAGTTGAAATTGCCAATCAATTTGAACCTAACGCAAAAGTTACTAACATTCAACATCACGGCAGTGGCAATATTAATAGTACATTTTTAGTTACTCTGGAGCTTCAACCGCCATTTATTCTGCAACGTCTCAATACTGTCGTATTTTGCCAACCAGAATTGGTTATGAATAATATTTGTATTTTGTCAGATTATGTTCGTCAAAAGTTAGAGCAGGGTAATTTTTCTGTTCAGCGCCGTTGGCTAATGCCGAGGGTGCTATTCACTCCTCAAAACCAAAACCACTACGTAGCGGAAGATGGTACTTTCTGGCGGGGGATCAGCTTTATTGATAATTCCCAGTCTTTTGATACGATTCAAAATTTGCAACACGCTCAAGAAATTGGCTATGGCTTGGGGATGTTTCACCGCTTGCTGACTAATTTACCAACAGAACAACTAGCAGATACCTTAGTAGGATTTCATATTACCCCAGGATACCTCAAGCATTATCATCAGGTGCGAGAGAAAATACAGATAAAGTCTTCTGCTGAAGTTAACTACTGTCTTCAGTTTATTCGCGATCGCCCAAACTTACCTTATATTTTAGAAAACGCCAGAATCAATGGCAAACTTCACTTGAGAACAATTCACGGCGATCCTAAAATTAATAATATTATGATTGACTGCTCTACTAAAGAAGCAGTAGCAATGATCGACCTTGATACAGTTAAGCCAGGTTTAATTCATTATGACATTGGCGATTGTTTGCGATCTGGCTGCAATCTATTAGGAGAAGAAACTAGTAAGTGGACAGAGGTTAAGTTTGAACCACAACTTGCTCAAGCCATCCTGAAAGGATATTTAGAAGTAGCACGGGACTTTTTGACTCAAGATGACTATCAATATATTTACGATTCTATTCGCTTGTTGGCGTTTGAGTTAGGACTAAGATTTTTTACCGATCATCTAGAGGGGAATGTTTACTTCAACGCTAATCATGACGAACACAATTTAGCCAGAGCTTTAGTGCAATTTAAGCTCACAGAAAGTATCGAAAGCCAGCAAGAGACAATTGAGCAAATAATTGCCGAACTGATGAACTGTTAATCGTTTGTCTTAAATATTAAATATAGTCATAGTCATATAGTTAAATATGCGCATCGCTATTATTGTCGATCAATTTCCCAGTTTGTCAGAAACTTTTATCTTAAATCAAATTACAGGATTGATCGATCGCGGTCATGAGGTAGATATATATAGCGATCGCCTGGGCAATATTCAGCAAACTCAGGCTGAAATACAGGAATATAGCCTTTTAGATAGGACTTACTATACTCCTGTTCCTGGCAATGCTGTATTGCGAATTATATCGGCTATTTTCTTGTTTTTACGCAATTTTTGGACAGCACCCAAGCCAATTTTACGAGCAATTAATTTTGTCCGCTATAACCGCGCTAATTATGGAGAACCCGCAAGTTTTCTCAAGCCTCTTCATCTCATAATTCCGTGGCTAAATCAAACCGCTTACGATGTGATTCTTTGTCATTATGGACGCAATGGGTTAAAAGCTACTTTACTCAAAGATTTGGGTATTACTCAAGGAAAAATTGCCGTTGTCTTTCACGGTTATGATATTTCTCGTTATTTAGATCTGCATGGCGAAGATATCTACAATTATCTTTTTGAGCAGGCAGATCTGCTTTTGCCAATTAGTCAATATTGGCAAAAAAAGTTAATCGCTCTTGGCTGCAATCCCCATAAAACTTTAGTGCAACACATGGGTATTGACTGTAACAAATTTAATTATGCTGCTCCTTCATCCTCAAAGCAATTTTCCTTGCTTAGTGTTGCCCGTTTAGTTGAGAAAAAAGGATTAGAGTATAGTATTCGAGCAGTGGCGCAGTTAATTCCCCATTATCCTCATTTGCAATATCAAATTGTTGGAGATGGTGTTTTAAGACAAGAGTTAAACAATTTGATTCAACAGTTAAACGCTGTCCATCACATTAAATTATTAGGGTGGAAACAACAAGCAGAAATTATCAGCATGATGGAAAATTCAGCTTTAGTCTTGGCCCCAAGTGTTACTAGTCGTGATGGTGATTGTGAAGGAATTCCTGTTTGTCTAATGGAATCAATGGCTAAAGGAGTACCCGCAGTTAGCACCTATCATAGCGGCATTCCTGAATTGATTGAAGATGGAAGATCTGGATACTTGTTGCCAGAAAGAGATGTTTCTGGTTTGGCTAGCAAGATTGAAATTTTGATTAATGACCTTGAACTAAGAACAATCATCAGTTTAGCTGGTCGTCAAAAGGTTGAGCAGGAATACAATCTGGAGATTCTCAACCAGAGTCTTGAGCAGATCTTACAACATTTAAAATCTGACCGCGGAAGGCGGAGTACCGTTCACTAAGCTTAATTTTTTTCTTTGGAGTTAAGAAATATGAGTTTAAAAGAGCAATCGCACATTTGAACAGTAATTGATAGATGACATATAAAACTGAATACCTGACACATTCCTCAAATGAAGATAAAAGTTCTCAAACTTGGTGATGATATTAATACCGACGATATTATTCCCGCTCATCGCAGTACTAACCCAGATCCCGAACATCAAAAACATTATGTCTTAGAACATTTAATTGGTGTCGATACCTTATTACAGTATGAAGTCATAGAAGCAGGCGAAAACTTTGGCTGTGGTTCAAGTCGAGAATATGCACCCATCGCCATTAAGACAGCAGGGATCAAATTAGTGCGCGCTCGTTCTTTTGCCGAGATTTTTTATCGCAATAGTATTAATATTGGTCTGGCTGTAGAAATTATTGGCGAAAGCCAAGATAATCCTGTCGTTCAAGCTATTTCCGCAGCAGGGGGATTAACAGCTTTCAATCAACAACGATTACAATCTAAGATTGCTGTTCCTCACAGTAATACTCCCTCTCGTTCAATGACTATGGCGGAGAAGATGCTGGCTAGGGCTTCTGGTAATGATTATGTGCAGCCTGGAGAGGTAGTATTTGCTAAAGTTGATTTAGCTATGTCTCATGATGCGATCGCTGCTCCTGTATTTGAGCTTTTTAGAACTAATTTTGGTGAATATGCCCAAATATGGGATGCAAGCAAGGTTGTTTTAGTTGCCGATCACTTTATTCAGGTTAACGATATTCGAATCGATTCTCAAGCAACTAAGCTGTATCAAAACATGGTAGATTTTGCTCATCACTATGGCTGTAGACTTTTCGATCTAGTATCTCCTGGAGAAGCATCAGGCATCTGTCATGTCTTGCTGCCAGAACAAGGTTTGATTCATCCAGGTATGATTATTGCGGGTACTGATTCCCATAGCTGTACCTATGGAGCATTTGGCAGCTTTTCAACTGGAGTGGGAACTACCGATATGGCGAACATCTTGGCTACGGGGGATATGTGGCTGCGTGTTCCTGGTACGATTGTGTTTGTGCTGGGGGGAAGGTTACCTCAAGATCTAAGCGCGAAGGATATTATGCTGTTTATCTTAGGAAAAATTGGCTGTCAGGGAGCCATGGGCAAGGTGCTTGAGTTTCGAGGAAGCATTATCGAACAGCTATCAATTGATGAACGGATGACTTTGAGTAATATGGCGGTGGAGTGTGGCGCAATGTGTGGTTTGATTGTTCCTGATGCTGTTACTGCTGAATATCTGCAAAACAAAAATGTAAATGTATCTGACTATACCCCTATAGTCGGAGATCAAGATGCAATATATGACTCTGTTTATCAATTCGATCTAAGTAATCTTGAAGCCCAAATAGCCTGTCCTCCTAAACCAGATAACGTAGTCAATCTCAGTGAATTACCAGACATCCCCATTACTCTAGCGTTTATTGGCTCTTGTACAGGGGGAAAACTTACGGACTTAGCCCAGGCTGCTGCCATATTGAAAGATCGTCAGGTAAATCCTCAGGTACAGATGTATGTTGTTCCTGCTTCCCAACTAATCCGACAGCAAGCAGAAGCGCTAGGATATTTGGAAATTTTTGCTCAGGCTGGAGTCCAGATTCTTAAGTCTGGTTGCGGTGCTTGTATCAATTCTGGTAAAGGGGTTCTGGGGAAACAAGAAACGGGAATCTATGCCACTAATCGCAATTTTACAGGACGTACAGGAGATCCAACCAGCAAAAATTATCTAGCTTCCCCTAGAGTGGTGAGTATTTCTGCTGTGAACGGGAAAATAAGCGATCGCCTTTAATTTTTACAAAGTCACGAGTGTAAGATCAGCTCAGTAAATAACTAATTATTGATATTGATCGAGATAATTGATCGACGGGTGCAGGAATCATTTCACCTCGCGAATCAATTAACTGCACTACTACTAAATAAGCGATCGCAATTAAAATTGAAATTACTCCTGTAATGATTGCTACAACTTTGCCTTGATTCATGATTATCTTACTGTACGGAGAGGGTGGGATTCGAACCCACGTTCTCTTTCAAGAAACTCGATTTCAAGTCGAGCGCGTTCGACCACTCTGCCACCTCTCCTAATTTATGGCTTAATTATCATAGCAGAGA
>NZ_PVWF01000056.1 GCF_003003995.1 Pleurocapsa sp. CCALA 161
TACGTCAATATAATTGCCTGTAAAATTTACATCTTCGTAGAATCTCCATGCTTTATCATTACGGATAGTAATAGATCCAGTAGCATCATTAAAACCAAACTCAGTTAAGTCTTCTATTTTTTTATTACTGGAAAATTGAGCTCCGTATAAGTCTGATTCGGAGTATAAAGTCACATCTGTAGCTTTTAACGCTCCACCAGAAATAGCAGCAGCAGATTCATGGTCAATATCTTCTACAGCTTTGATGTTAGAGAGAGATATGGATTGTTTGTTGATCTTAGTCATTGTTTTTTTCTAATAATTTGAGTTGATTTAAGTTATCTACCAAGCAAGAGTTAATGAACTTGTGCTTTGGTTTTTAACTAGCTTTATATTAAAATTTAAACCCAAATAAAACATCTAACAAACGTCTATAATTTCAATCAACGAAATAAGGAGACTCCCTATTACTTTAGTTACTTAGCTAGATTAATTTATCTATGACTAAAGTTGCAATTATAATTAATAGTAATCAAAGTATATTTAATTGATAAAAAGTGTTAAATATAAAAAAAACTCTCACCAAAAAAGGCATAAGAGTTCTAGTAAAAAATATTGAGTTGGGTATAAAAATAATTTATAAATTATTTCTAAGTGCAGGATAAACTCCAAATGCTACGTCAGCTATGTCAAAAGATATGTAATGCGATCGCTATTACAGAAGTGATGAAAGTTAAGGCACAGCCTCAAGGCTTGAATATCTCTAAATCTCGTTTTTTACGCTCGTTTGGCAAAAATTAGCGATCGCTATTTATGTGACTTTTTGCAAAACATTTTGGAACGCATTAGTATTTGGGATTTTAACCTCAATTCGACATCCGTTTCCTATTGAAGAGATTAGCTGAAACTGACCATTAACTGAGGTTATGCGCTCTTGCATTCCCTGCAATCCAAACCCAGAAACTTTTTGCTTAGGGTCAAAACCTTTACCATTATCTTCTATGGTTAAGCTCAATTCTGCTGAAGTAGTTTTAAGATCAATTCTAACCTCCGTAGCTTCAGCATATTTAAAAATATTAGTTAAAGCTTCTTGGACAGTACGGTAAATTGTTTTAGCTACTGGTGTAGAAACCTGACCACAGCGACAAATATTTGTACAAATTAATAATCCAGTCCCTTTACGAAAATCATCTACCAAAGTTTCCATCCTGGCTTCTAGAGGTTGTTCTTCTTTAGCGTCTTCCCTTAAAGTGCTAATAGATTTACGTACCTCTTGCATTGCCGTTTTCCCCAATGATTGAGCCTGAGTGAGAAAAGAATGAGCCTGTACGGGTTCTTTTTCCCATAGTTTGACGGCAGTTTGCATCTGAATATTTAAACTGGTAAGAGCATGACCCAAAGAATCGTGAATATCACGAGCAATACGATTGCGTTCCTGCACAGTTGCTAGTTCTTCAATTTTTTGAGCATATTCTTGTAACTGTTCGTGAGCTTGAGCCAGTTTTTGCCTCATCTGGCGTTCGGATAGTATTTTGTTGGTCAACTGTAAGACAAAAAAGACTCCTAAGCCAAACACCAGGGTTTCGGCGACGACGTGCATCCCAAAATGAATTTGTAGTTCTGGATCTTGTGGTACAGACCGTACAATATATTTGTACTGGTCAGTCAAAAATAATATAAAGATTATCCCCGTAACGATCCAACGTCCCATAAGTTTAAACAGGAAACAACTCCGCATCACGACAATTAAATATAACGTCGGCAAGATATGCAGATAGCCTAGTCTTGTGCCGTAAAAGATCAAGCCAATTTCCAGTGCCGTGTAGACAACCTTGATCGCTAGGTTTCCACTAGGTAAAACCAAACCCATCAAACCCAACAGAAATAAGATCGAGATGTGTTCTATGGGGATTGTATGACCCTGCCAAGCTTCTACTACTGCCAAAGAGCCACAACTGGCAAGCATTACCCATTCGGTAATGAGCAGGAAGCGAAATGGATTGGGTAAAAATTTAAAAGAAGAAATCATAAAAATTACATTAGGAATAATGTTCTTCTATTTAACTGTGAAATGTAATTTATTTACCACTGTTGCAGGTAAACTTATCACTTTGGTAGCGCTCAATGATTTAGTTAGGAGACTAAAGTCTTAGGAATATATACCTAACACATTACTAAAGTCAGAGATTCAATTATCACTTTTGTCAGAGGTCAATTCGAGACGTTTTTCAGATGTCTAGATTAGTTTAATTCTCTACGATTAAGACAGTCAAAAATATCAGAGAAACAGCGATCGCTACTTTTACTTTAAGTCACAATCGCTTCATTGATCTCAAGTTAATCGTCAAACTCTCAAGCCGATCATCTTTATTCTGGCTCTCATCTCAAACTAAATAAATTCCCATTAAATAATTTAATCTCGCTCAAAATTTACGTATTAGGTGCAAGCAGATGAGAGACATAGAACAAGCAATAATCAAGTCAATGCTGCTAAATTCAGGAGATATATTGCGATCGCGCTATCGTATTTTACACCAGTTAGGTTTTGGCGGATTCAGCCGTACTTATTTGGCAGAAGATACCAATCGTTTTAACGAACTTTGTGTTCTCAAAGAATTTGCACCTCAACTTAAAGGTACATTTGCCCTAGAAAAAGCACAGGAGTTGTTTGAGCGAGAAGCTGGTGTTTTATATCGCTTACGGCATCCTCAGATTCCTCAATTTCGCCAGTTATTTCGCTATCGACAACATAACGATCAAGAAGAACATTTATTTTTGGTTCAAGATTATATTGAGGGAGTAACCTATCATACTTTACTAAATCAACGTTTAGAAACAAATAATAGATTTAGCGAGGGGGAAATTAAAAAATTACTCACTCAAGTTCTGCCAATTTTAGAGTACATTCATTCGATGGGAGTGATTCACCGCGATATTTCTCCCGATAATCTGATTTTACGCAATCAAGATGAACTCCCAGTCTTGATTGACTTTGGCTGCATTAAAGAAGTCGAAATCAAAACTCAACTTGAATTAAGCCAAGTAACTACAAATGCCCCAATACCTCTAGTTGCTACGGCACTGGGTAAGGCTGGTTATGCCCCTCCAGAACAGGTGGAACGGGGAATTATTTACGCCCACAGCGATTTATATGCCTTAGCTGCTACGGCAGTAGTGTTATTAACGGGCAAAGAACCCCAGCAATTAATCAATCCTGATGGCTACCGTTGGAATTGGCAATCAGAAGTTACTCTTAGTCCCAAGCTTGAATGGATATTAAATACCATGCTGTCACCTCATCCTAGTGAGCGCTTTGGTAGTGCAGCCGAAGTCTGTAAAACTCTCCAAGACATCTCTATAATTACAACTTCTCAATTTAGCCAAACTACTACTGCTGAAAATTTCAATCAACCAAGTTTCAGGACAAAAACCTCAATTCTCGGTGACTTATTAGCTAAATCTCTATTTTTTATCCCTTTTTCCGCAGTTTTAATCTTAGGGGGATTTTTATGTCTAAAAGTGTCAGATTTAGATGTTGCCCCTGGGCTTTCTGACACCAATAACTCAGTTGGCAAAGATGCCCAACTGCAAGCTCGATTTAGTCAGGGAGAAAAGATCTTAATTCCTCAAACTACTACGCCAGAAAAAGAAATGGCGATCGCTGCTTTTGCTCAAGGCAATTATGATCGTGCGACATCTTTGTTAACTGCATCCCTCAAAAACGTGGCTAATGATCCAGAAGCTCTAATTTATCTGAACAATGCCCGTATCGGTAACGCCAAATCTTATAGCATCGCTGTTTCTATTCCGATTGGAAGTGATGTCAATGCCGCCCAAGAAATTTTACGGGGTGTCGCCCAGGCACAAAATCGAATTAATCAAGCAGCAGGAATTAATCACATTCCTTTAAAGGTGCAAATTATTAACGATGATAATGATCCAAAAATTGCCAAACAAGTAGCTAAAAAACTTACTCAAGAGCGAGAGATTCTAGGAGTAGTGGGACATTATGCCAGCGATGTAACTCTAGCTACCGCACCAATATATCAAGCTCATAAATTAGTTGCCATTTCCCCGATCAGTACTTCCATCAAACTATCTAACCTCAGCCCCTATATCCTTCGTACTGTACCCAGCGATTATCTGGCAGCTAGGGGGTTAGCGGGCTATATGCTCGAAAATCTTCAGCAAAAAAAGGTGGCGGTTTTTTATAACTCTCAAAGTAACTATAGTGAATCTCTCAAATCCGAGTTTACGGCTGCGGTTTATCTTGCTGGAGGAGAAGTAGTTAATACTTTTGATCTAGCCGATCCTAACTTTAATGCCAGCGATCGCTATCAAGAAGCAGTGGCTGGTGGTGCCAAAGCAATTATGCTGGCTGCTAATACTAGTACCCTGGATAAAGCTCTCCAGGTGGTTCAGGTAAATCGTCAAAAGTTAAGTTTACTGGCTGGGGATGATGTCTATACTCCCAAAACTTTACAAATTGCTGGTGAAGCTGCCGAAGACATGGTGTTAGCCATACCTTGGCATATTAAAAACAATCCCGATGCTGAGTTTAGTTTAATCGCCCAAAAACTTTGGGGAGGTAAGGTTAACTGGCGCAGTGCTACAGCTTATGATGCCACCCAGGCTTTAATTACAGCGATCGCCCAAAGTCGAGATCCTACTCGAATTAGTATCCAACAAAATCTTTCTAATCCTAGTTTTTCTGCCCCAGGTGCGACTAGTCCCGTTGACTTTCTTCCTTCAGGCGATCGCGCTGGTAATATTCAGCTAGTTAAGATGCAGCCAGGAAATGACAAGTTTGGTTATGAATTTGTCCCGCTCAATCCGTAGGAGTAAACAGCCTCGCCCTGATAAATAGTAAGTCAAAGGTAAAAATCATGCAAAAGTATCTGAGATTAGCAAAATTAGTCAAGCTTATTCCCGAAGCGATCGCTTTAATAATTATCTTAAATACAGTTCAAACTAGAGAATTATTTTATATTTGCTCGTTATTAATAATTTATGCTTTAATCTTGAGATTAGTTTGGAACAGCGCAATTATAATTCACGGCTTGGGACATACCACCGCGATCGCTCTTGCCGACAGAGAATTATCAGCTTTTAATTTAACCAACATTCTGGAACATCAAAATATTGAAACTGTTTTAAAATCCTTATTACCTTGCAATAAAATATTCATTCCTATTCTTTCTCCCTATCTCCTTATCTCCCCATCTCCCTATCTAGCATCAGGAAAAACTACCTACACAAAAATTAAGGCATCAGGGGGAATATTCTTTAATCTCTCGCTGGCGATCTTCTTTTTCTGGTATGCCGATAATCTTTTCAGTCAAACTTTGAGCGTTGCTAATCTACTAATTGCCGTATCTTCCTTATCCGATCTCCAAGCGTTCAGAACAGGAGTGGCAGATTGCTTTTACTGTGGCAACTTTGGCTTAATTGCTCTACGTCAACCCGATGATGGAAATCTGCTGTTACCTACCAGAATGCTCGACATAGCTCAACAAATGGCGCAAGAGACAGAAGTTAGAGGCGAACAGGCGGGTGGAGGATTAGTTATCGGCAGAAATGGCGATCGCAATGTGTTTGTGGGCAAAAAAATCGTTAAGCAAAAAAGAGGTAATTTAACTAAATCTCTCGAAGCAGCCTTTGCATTGATCCGCAATCAAGCGATCGCTGCTGGCGTAAAACCGCCAAAAGCTTCGGTAATGGGGATATGGCACTATCGCTATGCTACCAGTGGTGCTGTCCCCTCGGAACTAGAAACCCATTGGCACGAATGGATGGGGGAGAGAAACGAAAAGGTATGGCAGTTTAAGGAACAAAAATGGCGGTGTGCAACTAAAAATGTTCATCATCGCATTACTCATAATGGCGATTTTGCTAGTTGGCAAATATTTAATCAAAATGTCGATTATACTACCCTGGGCTTGTGGTTAGAGCGAGTTTTAGATACACCCAACGCCACTCAAGGAGATTCCCCTAAGATTGCAGGGATGATGGATTTATTAGTAACTCAGGGAATGTGGTATCCCTCGGTGCGACTGGCTTATCAACAAGCGATCGCCAGTTCTATTGAAGCTGCCTTTGACGGACAAAAACCGACGGCTGCTGCATCGAATACCGCCCCAAGGGAGCAAGATTTAAATATTTGGGCAGAAATATTTGAACAGATCTATACTTTAGAACTTTCTAACTTAGAACAAGATGCCTGGCAGATTAACCCTGACTCTTTAAAATACTCTAGCAACCTGCGCCAAAATTTGCTTCAAGCATTGGAAAACCATAGTTCAACGGTAAACTGGTCAAAATTGCAGACGATATCCCTAATTCAATTTACCCTCCAAGCATTTTTTGATAACGATGTATATCGGGCAAACCAAATCTTTATTTCTCAAGCCCAAGGCAGTTTCGGTTTGGTTACGGCTTCTACTTTGGCAGAGTCAGAATTAGTTCTGTGTGCCAAGGGGCAACCACTTACCATCGGTTTTAATTGGTCGCAAGACTATATGGTGTATGCTTCTGAACCTGCTGCTGTGGATCGCGTTTTGCTGAATAAGCCCCAGTCTTTTCGTTTAGATTTGTCGCCCCAAAGCGGTGAAGTGGCAAAAGTCACGGCAAAAGATCTAATCGTTTACTCCTTAAGCCAACAGCAGGAATTAGGAAAGCAGGATCTAAAAGACAGATGGATCTCGATGGAGGATCATCCTTATTTATCCCACATTAGACTTTCCACTCCAGAAAAACCCGATCCTATTGCCAATGACATAAATTCAATTCCCAGATTACTCCATGAAATTAAAACCGACTGGCAAAATCCCACTTCCCTTAACCGTCGCAGTGCCGATTATTTAATTTATCTTTTGACGGAAAAAGTGCAGCGATTTGAGAAAAAACAACGATTGATGTTTCAGGCTGGATTAATCAGTCAGATCAGAACCATGCCCACTACCGATCTGTTAATCACAGGCGAAGAAAATAGCCTCTGGTTAGGAGAAAAATTCGCTCAAGATTTAACAGTAGTTTTTCCCTTTTTAAACATTGTCACTACCTCTGCCAATCAGCTTTTACAGCAGCTAGATCGGGGTTTTGGTCAACTCAACCTGGGTAGAGATTCCCTGGTACTAGCGATCACTCAATCGGGTCAAACCTTTTCTACAGTCAAGGTAATTAATATTTTTGATTATCTATGTAATCAGGGGATTATTGGCGAAATATTTATCCTGACGGGAGAATTAAGCAGTTTTATTAATTCTATTCAAGGTAAAGGTGGACTAACGACAATTACCAACTCTGCTTTTTTAAACAATGACAACGATCGTCGCGATCGCGTTTTTATCAACGGTAGCGATCGCACAATAGCCGAACCCAGTACAGTAACGGTAGCTGCTGCGCTGCAAACCTTGACCGAGTTATTATTTTATCTCGCCAAGCAGATGAGGCATGATTTTCCCCTTTCTAATCCTTTGGGTATGACCTTAACTTCAGAAAGTTTAATGGTTTTAGCAATGATGAAAGAAGATTTTTTAAATAAAAACGTTGTGCAGATTATCGGTACTACTGCCCAGGGTGAATCAATCAAATCAATTACCAAACAAAGATTATGCGATCGTGGTCGTTATTGGGCAAATCACGTTACTGAAACTCCTCTAGCCTGGGCAATTCACGCCCTATATATTTTAATTTCCGTCGGTTGGGCAATTCCTTTTGGTCATGCTCTACCTTTAGTCAAAACCCTGTCGGGATTACTATTTAACCTCGTTAACCTTTCTACAGATATAACCCAACTTCTAGCACCGATAATTGCTCTAGCTGATATCACTTTCTATATCTTTGGTGCTTGGTTATGGACATTAGGCATCCGCTATTATCAAGGCCGACAATTACTCGCCAGGATCGGTAAAAGAACTCTAGTTATTGGCGATGTAACTTGGGTAAACCAACTCTTACAGGCATACGTTAGTAAACTCTTTTCCCTTAGCTACGGCATTGCAACTATCGAAGTACATAGTGCTAATCCCCAGAACCATTTACTACACACTTTTGGACATCGAGTAGTGCGTGGTACGTTAATTTGGCTAGGTATCCCTGACGGCAGACGTGGTCAACAACAGCAAGCAGTAGAAAATGCCGTAATTATGACAGGAAAACAAGCAAATGGCATAAAAAACTTGAATATTGGTGCAGAAATAGTTGCTGTAGGTCAAAATCCAGCGATCGCCCGTCAGGGTTTTAGTCAATCTCTAATTTTAAACAGTAACAACGATGGGATCTATTTCCGAAATCCTGCCGTCACAGAACAAAAAGAGCAGATCGAACAGCTACGAGAATCTTGTTTTGGTGCATCAGAACGCTTGTTAGCTAGTTATGTCTTCTTCTGGGCGTTGGCGAAAAAGGTTGCTTCTTTTCCTCTACTCAAGTACGAATATTGGAAATCTCAAAGTCGCACCAAAGTTATGACCACTGCTGCCCCTGTAGAGGGATTGGATCTCAATCAACTCGATGAGCGATCGCGGCAAGAAGCTCAGATGAGAAAATGTGTGTAATTAAGTTCAGCGTCAATTCCCAGACAAAATTTTTTACTTAAGAGGTATTATGACTCATTTTGGCATTGTTTGTCCTCCTGCTATTGGACACCTTAACCCAATGTGCGCTTTAGGAGGAGAATTACAAAGACGTAATCATAAGGTTACTATTTTCGGTATCTCAGACATTGAAACTAAAGTCAAAAATTCAGGATTAAACTTTTGGTTAATTGGAGAACAAGAATTTCCTCGCGGATCGCTAGAGCAACAATATGAAAAACTAGGAAAAATGAGCGGGAAAGAAGGTCTCCAATTTACTATCGAGTTGATTTTAAATGAAACTAAAATGATTTTTAATAATCTGCCAGAAGCAATCAAATCTGCTGGAGTAGAGGTTTTGATTGTTGACCAGGTTCTTAGAGCTGGCGGCACAGTTGCAGACTGGCTTAAATTACCGTATATAACTGTATGTAATGCTTTATTGATTAATTGCGAAGCTGGTGTTCCACCTTATTTCACCAATTGGGATTATAACACAGCATGGTGGGCGCAACTTCGGAATCAAGTAGGTAACTTTTTCCTTAATCGCATATCAGTTTCTATTTGGCAAGAAATTCAAAAACAGCGGCACCAATGGAAATTACCTTTGTATCAAAATCGGCAGGATGCTTACTCGAAACTGGCTCAAATTTGTCAGTTACCGAGGGAATTTGATTTCCCCAGAGTCAATTTGCCCGCTCATTTTCATTACACTGGTCCATTACAAAATCCGTCTAGTATAGAATCCGTTTCTTCTCCCGATCTTACTTTTCCTTGGGAGCGATTAACAGATCGACCTCTTATTTATGCTTCTCTTGGAACATTACAAAATAAAGTACCACAAATATTTCAGTCTATTGCAGAGGCTGTGGCTAAACTAGATGCACAGTTAGTCATTTCTTTAGGCAATCCCCTTAACAAACCCGAGGATTATAATTTGCCAGATAGTGTTATTGTAGTTTCTTTTGCACCTCACCAAAAACTAATAAATCGAGCCATTTTAGTTATTACTCATGCAGGGATGAATACAACTTTGGGCGCATTGAGTAGTGGAGTACCTATTGTTGCCATTCCGATTACGAATGAACAGCCTGGAATAGCTGCTCGTATAGTCAGAACAGGCACAGGGGAAGTTGTTCCACTTAAACAAGTAAGTGTAGAGAAGTTACAAAAGGCGATTAAACAAGTCTTGACAGTTGATGCTTATAAACAAAATGCTTTAAAGCTGCAAGCAGCAAATAAGCAAGGGGGAGGAGTAAGTAAAGCTGCCGACATCATCGAACAGGTTATTGCTACAGGAAAACCAGTTTTGGCTCGCACTACCAATTAACTTTTTTATCAAAAAGCTTTTAGCTTCAGAGCTAATCAAGATCACGCGAGTGTAAACGGCTAACAGCTGCGGACGCGGTAGCGTCCCAGTCGTCTTACGACGATCTGCGCTACGCGCTGCGCTATTGGGTAAAAGAGCCCCCGCTAAAAATCTTTGATTTTTAGCGGTACATCATTCAGTGGTGGGTCACAATCCCCCACTGAATGCCAATTAACACCTGTTACAGTTAACTTAAGCTAAAAGCTAAGAGCTATTGAATCTAATCAAGGGATCATTATGTCAACTATGCTTTTTGAAGCAGAACTACCCAATGGCACTCAAATATTTTGTCTACAACCAGAAGAAGTGCCAGTGCTTTACGAGCAGATTCAAGACTATATCAAATATGGAATCAAGCTATGTGAAGGGGATACTATCTTTGATGTAGGAGCTAATATTGGTTTATTTTCGCTCTGGGCTGATCAAAAGTGTCGTCAAAATGTCAATATTTTTGCTTTTGAACCTATTCCTGCTATTTACAAAGTTTTACAGGCTAATGCTAATCGCTTTAATCCAGAGAAAATCAAAGTTTCTCCCTGTGGACTTGCCCAGGAATCCAAAAGTATCCAGTTCGCTTATCATCCCAATGCCACAATGTTATCCACCGCCTACCAGGATGATCTACCAGAACTAAAAAATCAACTTCAACAGACTATTGTGCGCAATCTTAAAAATGCACCTAAATCTATGCGCTGGCTTCAATGGTTGCCTTCATTTTGGCGATCGCGATTAATTCAATCTAAATTAGATACTGCTTTTAAAACCCAGCAAGTTACTTGCCAACTAAGGACTCTCTCCGAAATTATCCGCGAACATCAAATTGATCAGATTAACCTACTGAAAATAGATGTCGAGAAAGGCTAGTTAGATGTACTTTTAGGTATAGAAGATCCCGATTGGCAAAAGATCGAGCAAGTTGTCGTTGAGGTTCACGATCTAGAGCATCGACTGCAAATAATTACAGATTTACTAAAAAAGCACGGTTTAGCAGAAATTAAAGTTACTCAAGAAAATATGTTCAAAGGTTCTAATCTTTTTAACCTATATGCTTGGCGCAAATAAAATCTCAACTTTCCCAGTATTTATTATATTGTTCATCATTATTAGTAGTAAAAAATCATGATTCATCATATCTCTCTTCCTGCTCAAAATCCCCTTCATGTTGCGGAGGTGATAGCAGAACTTTTCCAAGGCTATTGCGCCCCTTTTCCCTCTCATCCAGGTAGTTTTGTCGCCTTTGCTGGCGATGAGTACGGAACTTTAGTTGAGGTTTACCCCCTGGGGACAGAAATGATTCCAGGAGAAGACGCAAAACCCATACAGTATCAACAAAATACTTTCAGCCAATTTATTGCGACTCATGCTGCTATTTCTATACCCCTTGACCAGTCTCAAATTGAATCGATTGCCCAGAGGGAACAGTGGCGATGTGTACGCTGTAGCCGTGGTTACTTTGATGTGCTTGAGTTTTGGTTGGAAAATACCGTGTTATTGGAATTAGCCACGCCAGAATTGGCACAGCAATACACTGCTGTTTTATCAGCCGAAAATTTAGCCAAGCATTTTGCCCAAGAAAATTCCTAATCAGTTAGCAAATTTTTTATCAAAAAAGCTTTTAGCTAGTTGGGTTTAGGTTTTTGCTCGATTACTATATATTAAACACTGTGAGCTAAACAACTAGAAGAGCTACAGCAAACTTTGATTCTTGTTCTCTCTCCTGTCCATAATTACGGAGGTGAAAGCAAATAATGGCAGCAACCGATTTTAAAGATTACTATCAAATTTTAGGGGTGAGCAAAGCAGCAACCCCTGAAGAAATCAAAAAAGCTTACCGCAAACTAGCCAGAAAATATAGTAGCGGTCACGAGTGTTAAGACAAAAGGTAAGATAAAAGAAACTAAATAGAGCGATAAAAATGGCAAAGGCTTATAGCTATGATTTACGACAAAAAGTAATTCAAGCGATCGCGGGTAGTAGTTTTTCTACTTTAATCTAAAATCTAACAATACCGTGGTCATATATATCTGGCGAATCAGGATTAAGATATGGTTGCGCTAGCTTAATTCCTGCATCGGTAAAGCGATCGCGGATCTGCTGAAGTTTCATGGCTGGAGTTGGTTGATTAGCTTTCCAAGCGTCGAGCAAACCCTGTGCCACTAATTGAAGACAGTATTGACTACGAGTTTTAACAGCATCATCATGAGAAAATGGTCTTTCGGCTAAACCCACTCCATCAGCGAGATACTTGGTAAATAAAGGAATTGTGGATTGAAAATAGGATTGGGTCTGACTATAAATATTCGCGAGAATTGGCTTGACTTGAGGATAATCATCTTTACTAAAACTCAATACCGCAGCATCACACCATTGATAATTATCGGGATAATAAATCACTTTGAAATGAAAGGGAATGGTAATTTGATTGAGTTCAATGGTCAAGCGATCCATTAATGCCAATGCACCCTCAGAATTGAGATGACAATAAACATCGACAATAGTGCAATTGCTTGGAAGATCATTAATTGAACCCTTGCTACCAACGGCAGTATAAAAACCTGGTTCGACCAATTGAGGGGGCATTTTAACGGCAATAGTATCTCCTATCTGGGCATTTTGCTCTTGAGGAAGCACATGGCGATCGCTGCGAATATGCAGAGTTAGATCATTTTTGCGGACTTGTAAAAAGCCTTCAGCTGTTGTGCCAGTGATTAACCAGCCAGATTCAAAGTGACCATCGCAATGATTGTTAATCCGCAGTTGCTGATAAAATTCGCTCTTTGACCATTTAATCGCTTGATTTTCTATGCTAGCTGGTAGTTGAGGGATTGCCTTCAAGGACTCGCTTTGCGCACTGGCTTCGTCAATTGCAGCAGAGTGATAATAAAGCTCGTGAATTAAAGTTTGTATCTTAACCTGTAAATATTGATCTTGAACTGATTCAGGCATTTGTCGGAAACGTTCTTGAATTTCTCTGGGTAATTCAATCGGTTTGTGTTGAGGATGGGTAATGGTAAAATCAGCTTGAATTTCAATTGTGCTGGCAATATCGGCTAATGTATCTTCCAGTCTAGGATTTTTGCGGTCTAGTGATACAGTCATAATATTTTTCTGATTAAAGATTAAACAGCTACGGCGTTATCAGGGGTCAATTCTGTCAGTTCTGAACCAAATACGCTAACAATAGACTGTTCGGGATAGCACAGCAGACTTTTTGCTACTTGCATAGTACAGATCGCTCGATTATCGAAGGGTTGATGATACTCAGCATTTTGCTGTAGATGTTTAATTAAACTAAGTCCTGCAAATTGTGTTGCTTGCTGAAGGTAGTTTGGTTTAATGATCAAAATTTGCGCAAACTGGCTTAGATAACTTTGAATAAATGCTTTGAGGCTGGGTTGAATTTTTTCTAGAGGACAAGTAGCTAAACTTAACGCCACACTAAAATCTGTATCAGAATCTATATACAAACTATCTAACCACAGTTCTAAATATTTGGCGATCGCCGTACCTAAATCTAAGGCAGGATCTCCCCATTCAAAAAACTCCCAGTCAATTAATTTTAATGATTTGCTGTTGCCTGATTGATTAATTAAATAGTTGCTAAATCTTAGATCATTGTGAGTTATGCAGATAGCCTGATAGTCTTGATGTAGATTGACTACTGCTTGATGCAGACTGGGAAACTTTTGGTAGAGTTTAAAAAATTCGATGCTATCGGAACAAATATTGCCAAAAATTCCTGGTCCAACTCTTGCTAACCCCCGCAAGAAGTTTGGGGTTTCTCCAGCACTACGTTTACTAGTATATTGAGCGAGAAATTTTTGATATTCAGATTTAGCGAAAGTGAGGCGATGTATTTGCCCTAGATTTGTCCCCAAGGCTTCAGCAATGGCTAAAGGATAATCATGATTATCTTGATAGAAATCAGACAAGGGAAGATATTCGGGAAAATAATTCAATACTAGAATTTTATTTTCGTCATCAAAATGTACAGGTTGGGAAACTGATTTTTGAATTGGATTTAGTTGGGCAAAATTAGCCCACAACAAATTAATCAGCCATTCATACTTTAAGCAACCAGTCGCTTCTCCTTTTCCATTAAAGCGCTCCTGCTTAACAATATAATTAGTCCCATCGGTCAATCTGACAATTAAATTAAAGTTTTTATATTCTTCAGGGACAACTGGTTGTGCTAGTTGACTATCTAAAGGACAAACTTGCTGTTGTTTCAAGTAGGGAATTACGTTCTCGGAACTCAGAATTAATGACACAAGCTTAAAAATTTTTACTTAAAGTTTTAAATTTATATTTATTTAGGTTCAATTACCCGCAACTTAAACTTAGATGTAACTACAAGAAGAGCTAATGCTCATCACAATAACTCTTCTGTAACCGTGAAAATCTTAAGCTAGAGCAAAATTCGCTTTAGCAGCCATAGCCACAGCCACAGCCGTAATGACCGCTACCGCTACCTTTACTTTTGCTTTTGCTTTTGCTTTTGCTTTTGCCACTGCCACTGCCACTATGACCGTGACCGTAGCCGCCACCACCAGAGACTTTTAGTTCATCTTCGGAAAGCGAGCGAATGTTACCCATGAAGCTTTCGGAGTCTGCAAATAAGTTAGCGCCTACAGGAGAAAGTTCGTTAATTTTGATTCCCATTTTGTTTACCTTTGATAATTTTGCTGTGAGTTAATACCAAAGAGCATATACTACGTGCATCTCTTTAGATATTGAATGAATTAAGGGGAAATAAATCCTTGTGTATGTTTATAACGCAAAATTTCCGCCAAAATTCATCTAAATGGCAGAAAAAAAGACATAAGCTACAGTAGCTTAAAAATTATGTCTTAACTTATTATTTTGACTAGGTTAATTAGAATGTATTAAACTTAACTACAGCTTAACTATTCTTTAATAACCACAGTCAACGAAATTCAGGTATGATTCATTCAAGTGAAAATACCCAAAAAAGTACTTTATTTATTTAGACTCAATTGAGATAATCATGCAAATAAAGCAGTTAAATTAGTATATAACACTTATCTTTTTGACTTAATTGTCGTCTTTTTGTCTTTTTTCTAATTAATAAAACTTAGTAGTGTAGTTAATCGAATGCTATAAGTAAAACCAAGAATCTGAATCATTTTTAATGGAGAATAATGACTGTCAACTATCAAGCTCAAGACTTGAGCAGTATCTTGGCTGAGATACTGTCCGACAAGTCGGTCAAAAACTTAGATCCCAGACATCGTCGTCGCTTAGAAATAATTCTGCGGAGTCACTTAGGTCAATCCCAGGTGGAGATTTGTTCCGCTTTGGGCTGTTCTAAAGATATGGCTCGTTATTGGATGGCGATCGCCAAAAAACCAGCAAGTGATTCTTGGCAAGATACCTGTGTCGGAAGACCCAAAAGGGTTAGCGATGAATATCTTCAGCGTCTGCAAGAATTAGTAACCAGTAGTCCTCAAGACCACGGGTATGCGTTTAAACGTTGGACAGCCAGATGTCTAAGCCAACATTTAAGCACCGAACTAGGTATAGAAATTAGCGATCGCCATGTGAATCGTTTGCTCAAGCAGATGGGTCTATCAACCAGAAATTCCCAGGATTCTGCTAACGCAATTCAATCTTCTAGTAACTCAAAATCAGGCAGAATTACCATTCAAGACCTTAACCCATCTGCTTCTTCTCAATTAAACGATTCACTATGGTGGTTTCAAAACCAGATTTAAACCCACAATTTATTCAGCAGTCTTTAAATCATCTTTTATCAGAATCTCAACTTCAGCAGTTTTTATCCCAACTACAAGTTATTGACCCCAATCCAGGAGAACTTTTTCGGCGTTTTGATCAGACAGAAGGCGGAATTTACCTCATTTTGACAGGGAAAGTCAGATTAATCGATCGAGAAGATAATTTGATTGCTTCTGTAACTCAAGGTTGGCTGGGGCAAATCGGTCTGTTTACCGATCCTGGTTGGCAGCCTTACAGTCTTCGGGCTTCTTTGGGCTTAAAGCTGGCTTATTTGGATGCCAAATCAGCACGATTTTGGTTTGAGACTCATCCCCAGCTTCAGGAATATATTTATCGTCAGGGAGAAAAGTTAGATTTATTGATGTTGTGTCAACAAGTCAGTGGTTTAAACTCGGTGGAAGAACTACTGCCTATTTTGCCTTTATTAACAACAGAGCAATTTGAGCCAGGAATATTGCCCGATCAATTGACCGAAAACAGACAACTGTGGATATTGCGTCAAGGAGAAATGGTTCATGGTTCGGGTCTAAAATTAACTCCAGGTCAATTGTACTCCCAAGAAATCTTGCCTTTAGAAGGGGAATGGTTAATCACCAAACCCACTCAACTATATATTTTGGCAGATAGTGCTGAAGCAAAAGTAAATGTCAAACCGTCAAGCAAAACCAAAAACAAAAATTCTGTCCTTAAAATCGCTCCTTTAAAAACAGTAATTCCTCCAGCAAAAGTTGCTCCAGCCACCACACCTCTGCCCTATTTGCCCAGTCCCCAAATAAAAATTGCTCATTGGTGGCAACAATCTTCCAAACGTTATCCTTTTTTCAAACAACATAGTAATTCCGACTGCGGGGTGGCTTGTTTGGTCATGGTTAGCAAATATTGGGGTAAAAACTTTAGTATTAATCAATTAAGGGCAGTAGCTAATGTAGATCGTTCAGGAGCATCCATTAAGGGCTTAATTACTGCTGCGGAATCCGTAGGCTTTATGGTCAGACCGCGCAAAGCAGATTTATTAGCACTCCAAAGTCAAGAATTACCAGCGATCGCCCATTGGGAAGGAAACCATTATGTAGTGGTTTACCAAGTTACCAAACGGCAAGTTATTATTTCCGATCCAGCGATCGGCAGACGTGTGATCAGTCGCCAGGAGTTTGTTGCTGGTTGGACTGGCTATACATTACTGTTAACACCAACAGCCAAGTTTGAACAAGTGCCAGAAACAGAGGCAAACCTCTGGAAGTATGGAAAAATACTTGAGCCATACAAAGCAGTTTTACTGGAAATCTTTGCAGCCTCGCTAATCATTCAAATTATTGGGTTATTTTCTCCTATATTTACCCAGATTTTATTAGATCGGGTAGTGGTGCAACGTAGTGTTCCTACTTTAATTGCGGTAGGAACAGGGTTGCTTATTTTCCGAATTTTTCAGGTCGTAATTTCGACCCTACGACGTTATTTGCTCTATCATACGGCTAACAGATTGGATTTATCCTTAATTGTGGGATTTATAGGGCATACCTTTAATTTACCTCTGAACTATTTTGAAACTCGTTATGTCGGCGATATTACCTCAAGAATTAACGAAAATCGCAAAATCCGTGGTTTTCTCACGGGAGATGCCATCACTACAGTCTTAGACGTTCTCAGTTTGTTTGTTTATGTCGCTTTAATGGTTTGGTATAGCTGGAAATTATCGCTGTTGGCTTTAGTCGTCGTGCCTATATTTGCGATCGTGACGATCTTTGCTACACCGTTTTTAGTGAGAATATCCCGCGAAAGTTTTAATGCCAGCACTAAAGAAAAAAGTTATCTCATTGAAGGTTTGACGGGGATTAGTACGATCAAGTCGATGGGAGTAGAACAAACCGTGAGGTGGCGTTGGGAAGATTTGATCAATGAGTCAATTCGGATTACCTTTTCTGGGCAAATGATTCAAGAACGGGTGAAATTGTGTACTGATTTAATTGACACCACTGTTTCTAGCCTGTTGTTGATTTTTGGGGTCTGGCAGGTAATTCAAAATCAACTGACGATTGGACAATTAATTGCTTTTAATATGCTGGTGGCTAACGTAATTAGTCCGATCAAAAGAATGATTACTCTGTGGAATAATTTTCAAGAAATTAGAATTGCAATTGAACGCACAGATGATGTCATCAATACTCCAGCCGAAGCAGGGTTAGCAGGAGAAAATTTAGTCACTATCCCCCCGATCAAGGGAAAGATTCGGTTTGAAAATGTTACTTTCCGCTACGACTTAGAAAGCGAAACTAATACGATTGAAAATCTTAGCTTTGAGATTCAACCAGGACAGACAATTGCCTTAGTGGGGCGCAGTGGTTCGGGCAAAACCACGATTTCTAAACTGTTGCTGGGACTTTATCCCCCTGTTAAGGGAAAAATTACTATTGACGGGTACGACATTAATAAAATCTCCCTTAAATCCCTCAGACAACAGACAGGGGTGGTGAATCAAAATACGTTTTTGTTCGGGGGGACGATTCTAGAAAATCTTACCATTGGTCATCCTCATGCCAGTCAAGGAGCGATCGAAGAAGCTGCGCGCCTGGCGGGGGCGGCCGACTTTATTGAAGAGTTACCGCTTAAATATGGTTCTCAAGTGGGAGAAGGAGGAGGGCTGCTTTCGGGGGGACAAAGACAGCGTTTGGCGATCGCCCGTGCTTTATTAGGAAAACCTCGTTTGCTAGTTCTGGACGAGGCTACTAGCAATTTAGATGCAGAATCAGAACGAATTATTCAAAATAATTTAAATACTATTTTAAAAAATCAAACCACTTTAGTGATTGCTCATCGCCTTTCGACCGTACGCCAGGCAGATTTAATTTTGGTGATGGATCGCGGACTTTTAGTCGAAAGCGGTACTCATGAAGAATTAATGGCTCAACGGGGTCAATATTTCCACCTCAATCAACAACAGCTAGCGATCGCTCATTGAAGTTTATTAGTTTATAAAAATTTATTTAGATTTTAGATTCTCAAAACAGACGATGAAAAAAATTGAAAACTATACTGTCATTCCTGAATCTAATCAGCATCAAGAAATAAAGATTTTGCTGGTAGACGATCAGAGTTTTGCCCGACGTTTTATTAGTAAACAAATCGAAACTGTTAATCATCTCAGAATTATCGGCATGGCGGGGAATGGAGAAGAGGCGATCGCTATGGTCGAATCCCTAGAGCCAGATGTGGTATTAATCGATTTAGAAATGCCCGAAATGGATGGAGTGACCGCCATCGAAATTATTGTCGAGCGATTCCCTAGCTGTAAGGTTATGGTGCTAAGTTCTCACGAAGATGAACAATATCTGCAAAATGCCTTATTTGCTGGGGCGACAGGCTATTTACTCAAAGGAAGTTCAGCACAAGAGTTAACTAACGCTATCACCTCAATTCGCCAAGGTTACACTCAATTAAGTCCAGGGCTGTTGAAAAAAGTTCTTACCCCCAAAATCGAGATCCTAGACAATGAAACACAATTTCCCCCAGTAGCAACCGCTGATCATAACTGGTCAGAATCTACTAGAGAAGGAGTCGAAAACTTACCCAGAGTTTCTTTGCGAGCCTTACTATATGTATTGATTGGCTTAACAATGGTAATGATTCCCTGGATCACCTTTAGCAAAGTGGATGAAATTGGTGCAGCTAAAGGTAAATTAGAGCCTCAAGGTAAAGTCGTCAGGCTGGATGCCCCCGTCAGCGGTGCTGTAATGTCGATTGAAGTTCGAGAGGGAGACAAAGTTACCCCAGGACAAAAGCTGGTGGAATTAGACACGGAACTTGTCAACGCAGAGCTTAATCAGCAACTACAAAAATTACAGGGGCAGCAAAATCAACTAAACCAATTACAATTACTCAAAAATCAACAGTCAATCTCGCTGCAAACTCAAAAGCAGCAAAATCAGGCACAGCAGTTTGAAAAAGAAGCTTTAATCGCCCAAGCAAAAGAAAATCTGTCTTCTCTCAAAGCCAACTATGAAAATCAACTAGCCGAAAAACAAGCCCAAATCCAACAGGCTGAAGGTGCAATCAAAGCTAGTCAGTCTGCCCATCAGATGGCAAAAATTAGATGGCACAAAGCGATCGCCAAAGTACCCCGTTATCAATATGCTTTTAAAGAGGGTGGCATATCTCAAGATAGGTTGGCAGAAGCCGAACAAACCGCTGAAGAAACTAAGGAAAGTATTAATCAAACTCAAGCTGAAATTGCTCAGGCTCAGTCCCGCTATCAAGAGCAAGAGCAGGGCTTTGACAAGTTACGTCAGCAAACAGCAGGCGAAATTGAACAAGCTGCTTTACGTTATCAAGAACAGCAACGAGGGCTTAAATCTTTAGTGGAGGCAAATAATTTAGCGGGTCTGAAAATAGAAGAAGAATTAAAAAATACTGGGTCGCAAGTTGTCAACCTCCAAGGAGAAATCGCGCAAACGGAAACTTTAATTAAAGGTTTAAATTATCAATTGCAGCAACGCAAGATTTATGCTCCTGTCAAGGGAACAATCTTTGAATTACCGATCGCCAAACCAGGGGCAGTGGTGCAGCCAGGGCAAACGATCGCCCAAATTGCCCCCGAAAATGTGCCTTTAGTTTTACGCGCCAGAATGAGTAGTAATCAAAGTGGCTTTCTGGAAGTGGGTTTACCTGTCAAACTCAAGTTTGATGCCTATCCATTTCAAGACTATGGTATTGTGCCTGGTCGTTTAACCTGGATTTCCCCTGATTCGCGCGTTAGATCAAGTTTATCAAGTTCGTCAAGTTCATCATCATCGACAAATGAGTCCCCTGGATCAAATCTGCCAGCAGAATTCTATGAGATTGAAGTTGAATTAGCACAAAACTATATTCAATATGGCGATCGCCGAGTTATGTTGACCCCAGGACAAACTGCTACTGCGGAAATTGTCATTCGTCAGCGCCGTTTAGCGGATATTTTTCTCGCTCCATTTAAAAGTTTAAAAAAGGGTGGTATTCAGCTTTAATAGACCAATGGTCTTTAATGTGATTCAGAATGTCAGAAAAAATTGCTATTAGCCCAGAAGAAATTATTCAACAAATAAAATTTTCTCGTCTAATGCCTGAGGTTACCAAAGAAATTGCTAGTCGTAAGATTATTAGCGATACTGCCACAGCCGAAAATGTTGTCCTCAGCGAATTGGAAATACAGCAAGCAGCAGATAGTTTTCGCTTGCAAAATAATCTTTTTAGTACTCAAGCAACTTTAAATTGGCTAGAAAAATATAGTTTATCCATTGAGGAGTTTGAACAACTAATCTATTACAATTGCCTCTGTTTAAAATTAGCTCAACATTTATATGGCGATCGCGTTGAAGCATATTTTTACGAACATCAGCTTGATTATACTGAAGCCATAATTCACGAGATAGTTTTGGCAGATTTTGATTTAGGAATGGAATTATTTTATGGAATTCAAGAACAAGAATTTAGCTTCTGGGATGTTGCCCATCAATATATTCAAGAACCAGAATTACGTTACAGCGGCGGCTATCGAGGCTGCTTAAAGCGGAGTCAACTCAAGCCAGAAATTTCCATGGCGGTATTTGCGGCTAATCCCCCACAAGTCCTTAAGCCTATTGTTGTCAACAAGCAAACATACTTGATTTTTGTTTCGCAAATTACTCAGCCCAAGTTAGATAGTAAAATGCGCTATCTCATTGCTAGCGATCTGTTTAACCAATGGCTACAAGAACAAGTTAAACAATTACTATAATAAGATTATTTTTTAAGCTTGATAGCTTGTTTGTTATTCTCAAATTATGTCGACCGCCAAAACTACTCGAATCTATTCCCTGAATGGTTTTGGGGAAACACCATTTCTCTTTGCTTTATACTTTGTTTCTGGTTTTAATGCCTTATTATATCAGGTGGCTTGGCAGAGAATGCTGGGTTTGTTTTCTGGTTCTGATGTGCGTTCGGTGACGATTATTGTCGCTTCATATCTATTAGGTTTGGGCTTAGGAAATTTGCTTGGGGGTTCGCTTAGCGATCGCCTGACTAATCAAAAATGCGTCATGGTATACGGCTTTTGCAATCTAGGTATTGCTGCTTTTGCCTTGGCTAGCCGTTTTCTTTTTTATGATTTGCTTTTTCTGCGTCTGCAATATCTGGCTCAATCTTTACCAGTAACTTTGGGCATTGTGTTTCTCAGTTTATTAGTCCCTACTGTCTTGATGGGGATTTCTTTGCCCATGCTTTCTAAAGCAGTTAACCGTAGCACTGAGGGGGCTGCGTCTTTAATTGGCTGGCTGTATGGCTTTAATACCCTTGGTTCTGGGTTGGGAACGTTGGTTTCTGGCTGGTATATTGTTGGAACTTTAGGTTATGACAAGACTGTCTATTTAGGCGCGAGTTTTAGCTTTACAGTTGGGGTGTCGGCGTTAATTTTAGCAGCTCGTTTTTCCCAGAGTAAATTTCTGCAACATCAATTAGAGGTTGCCACTGCACCGTTAGAAAATAAGACTCAATCTCTTCAATCTTGGTATTTATTAGTATTTATTTCGGGTTTTACGGCAATTTCTTGGGAAATTATCTGGTTTAGGGTCTTAGATATTGCCCTTCAGTCTAATGCTTATACCTACGGTCATTTATTGGCTTTTGTCTTAATTAGCAGTGCCATCGGCAGTATGATTGGGGCGAAAGCTGTTGCCTATATCCGTCAGCCAAAAAAAGTATTTTTAATTATTCAAGGGATTATCTCTCTTTATTCAGCGATCGCCATTTGGGGCATTGGGCTTTACTGGCAAGCTCATCCTAGTTTGCGATCGGATGCAGGATTTATCAACTTAAACAACTTAGGTGGAGAAGTATTATTTAAATATTTAGTTATCCCTGGAGTAATTACCATTGTCCCCAGTTTATTAATGGGTTTTTATTTCCCTTTGGTACAGCAAGCAGTTCAGCAAAATTATGGTGAAATTGGCAAGCGAGTAGGCTTTATTTATCTGGCTAGTATTTTGGGCAATACTTTAGGTAGCTTATTAACAGGCTTAGTCTTAATCGATATATTAGGTACAGCAGGATCGATTCGGCTTTTAGTGATTATTGGCGTCTGTTTCTTACTCTTAATTCGCCCTAACTTACTCAAAAATCTGTCGATCGCTGCTTTAATTATGCTTGCCGTCGTGACAACGGCGATTTTCCCTAGTAATAATCGTCTTTGGGCTGCTCTTCATGCCGTCGATCCCCAAGCCTATTTCCAAGTAGTCGAAGATTCTACCAGCGTAGCCGCGATCGCCGAAACCAATGGTACAGGCAAACTACTTGCTAGCGGTCAGGTACAGGCTAATTTTCCCTATCTACACATCCATGGATTATTAGGCAGCATCCCCGCGCTTTTGCATCCTAACCCCAAAAAGATTATGATTATCGGGCTTGGATCGGGGGGAACTCCCCACACCGTCGGCGTTAATCCCCTGACCAAAAAAATCAAAATTATCGAGCTATTAGGGGCAGAATTACCCGTATTAAAGCAATACGCCAAAAGACCAGCAGGAAAGGCTTTAAACTATCTATTTCAAGACCCTAGATACGAAATTATTGTGGGGGATGGACGCAGGGAACTAACTATGAGCCAGGAAAAATTCGACATTATTGAGGCAGATGCCATTCAACCTTGGCGATCGCGCGCAGGAATGCTCTATTCTCAAGAATTTTTCCAAGAGGTACAGGCTCATCTTCAACCGGTCGGCTTTTTTGTCCAGTGGGATGTGGGGGCAGGGGCGCAACAAACTATGCAAAGTGTCTTTCCCTATGTTGTCAAAGTCGGTATGGCAAAAAATCTTTGGATTTTAATTGGCAGTAATGAACCCATTGCTTTTGATAAAGAGTTGTTGTTACAAAGATTAGAGCAACCCCAGGTGGTCAGCTTCTTAAAACAGGCACAAATCGATCCAGTTAAAGTTAGGCAGGATGTTCGTCAAGCTTATGTGCGTCAGTTTGCACCCCAAGCCACGAAACCCCAACCATACAATACAGACTTGTTCCCCCGTGGAGAATATTATCTCAATCGATGAAGATTGGGGATTTGGGGACTTAGGGAATCAATCCTCCCTACTACCTACTACCTACTACCTGTACGGGCGAACGCCCTAAAGGATTAGCTCGCAAGCTCGCGTCCTTCGCGTCGCCGTTCGCCCCTACCTACTAGCTAACTAGTTCAGGAGGATTAGTGGCAGAAGGACGACGAGAAATTACTTGATCGATCAGACCATATTCTTTGCATTCTTCGGCAGACATAAAGAAATCGCGATCGGTATCTTCTTCAATTTTAGATAAAGGCTGACCCGTGTGGTCTGCCAAATGCTGATTAAGCTTCTGCTTTAAATATAATATTTCTTTAGCTTGAATCTCAATATCCGTTGCCTGTCCCTGTGCGCCACCTAAAGGTTGGTGAATCATAATCCGCGAATTAGGTAAGCTCATGCGCTTGCCTTTTTCTCCCGCGCTCAACAAAAAAGCACCCATGCTGGCAGCCAAACCAATACAGATCGTACAAACATCAGGACGAATCTGATTCATGGTGTCAAACATCCCCATCCCCGCCGACACTGAACCACCTGGGGAGTTGATATAAAGATAAATATCTTTATCGGGGTCTTCTGCTTCTAAAAACAGCAGTTGGGCTACTACCAAGTTGGCAATTTCATCGGTAACTTGCTGTCCTAAAAAGACAATTCTTTCTCGTAGGAGACGAGAGTAAATATCAAAGGCGCGATCGCCGCGACCTGAACTTTCAATTACTGTAGGTATCATGCAGCTATGCTCTGTAAATGTTTTCTAATTGTAACTATTTTAAGGTAATGAATACTTTGACGGCGAAATGCATTGACCGCCTGTGACATCAATAAATCTGTCACTTAGGGCTGCAATAAATCTTTTCTCTCAGGTAGGGTAATCCGCATCCTTGTGGGTAGGGTATCCAAGAACATTTAAGGTCGAGCGATCGGACAATATTGATAATTAAAAGTAGTTTACGATTGATACTCTAGTTATAAATATGGCTGTACTTGAAAAAGGCAACATTTCGATTCATACCGAGAATATTTTCCCCATTATTAAGAAGTCTCTCTATACAGATCACGAAATCTTCTTGCGGGAATTAATCTCTAATTCGGTTGATGCTATCTCGAAACTAAAAATGGCATCTCTAGCAGGGGAGGTGCAGGGAGAAATTGCTGAACCCAAAATTAAGCTGGCGGTAGATAAAAGCAAAAAAACTCTCTCCGTATCTGATAATGGTATCGGCATGACGGTTGAGGAGATCAAAAAATATATCAATCAGGTCGCCTTCTCTAGTGCAGAAGACTTTATTAAAAAGTATGAAAAAGATGCCAATGATTTGATCGGTCATTTTGGCTTAGGTTTCTATTCTGCCTTTATGGTGGCAGAAAAAGTAGAAATTGATACTCTTTCTTATCAAGAAGGAGCAACTGCGGTACATTGGTCTTGTGATGGTTCACCAGAGTTTGAATTAACTGAAAGCGATCGCACTACCGTCGGTACTACTATTACTCTGACTCTACTTGATGATGAAGTAGAATACGCCGAACCCCAAAGAATCAGACAGTTAATTAAAACCTACTGTGACTTTATCCCTGTCAAAATTGTTCTCGATAATGAGCAGATCAATAAACAAGACGCACTCTGGAAAAAATCTCCTCGCGATCTAACCGATGAGGATTATCTAGAATTTTATCGTTATCTCTATCCTTTCCAGGAAGACCCTTTATTATGGGTACATCTCAACACTGATTATCCTTTCTTACTTAACGGTATTCTCTATTTCCCTAAACTCAAGCCAGACGTAGATTTTTCTAAGGGACAAATTCAGCTTTACTGCAACCAGGTATTTGTTAGTAAACACTGTGAAGCGATTATTCCCGAATTTTTGATGCCGTTGCAGGGAGTAATTGACAGTCCTGATATTCCCCTCAACGTCTCTCGTAGTGCCTTGACTAACGATCGCACTGTGCGCCGTATTGCCGATTTTATCACCAAAAAGATTGGTAGTCGTCTCAAGTCTCTTTATGAGGAAGATCGCAGTAAGTATATTAGCTCTTGGTCTGATGTAGGTACGTTTGTTAAATATGGAGCAATCAGAGATGAGAAGTTTAAAAAGCAGGTAGAAGATCTGATTATCTACCGCACTACTTATCAACCTGATGTAGCAGAAGTAGCAGAAGCACCCAAGGTAGAAGTGCAGACTGCGGGGGATGATGCTTGGTCTAGCGTCGATGATAAGCAAAATAACGCATCCACCGAACCTTATACTACCCTGCAAGAGTACCTAGCACGAAACAAAGATAAACGCGAAAATCAAGTTTACTACTGTAGCGATCCTAGTACTCAGAATACTTTTGTTGAACTGTATAAAAATCAGGGACTAGAAGTTTTATTCCTCGACTCTTTTATCGATGCGAATTACTTTATTCCTTTCTTGGAAAGAGAATATTCCGAAGTTAAATTTGCGCGGGTTGATTCTGAACTAGATGATACTTTAGTGGAAGACGATAAAGCACAAGAAATTGTCGACCCCACGACTAATAAAACCCGCAGTGAAATACTTAAAGAGCTATTTGAAAAAGCCCTGAATAAACCCAGAGTTAATATTAAAACTCAGGCAATTAAATCTGACAATCCTCAAGATACTCCTCCCGCGATGGTATTGCTACCCGAAGCAATGAGAAGAATGCAGGAAATGGCTGCCTTGATGCAAGAAAAAGCGATGGCATTCCCTGAAGATCATGTGCTGATGATTAATACCGCACATCCCTTGATTCAAAACCTGTTGGATTTAAACAAAACTACTATTATCCAAGGGGATAATTCCAACTCGATGGTCAATCTAATGTGCAATCATATCTATGATCTGGCGCTAATGTCACAAAAAGCTTTTGATGCTGAAGGAATGAAAGCCTTTGTCGAACGTTCTAATCAGGTATTGACTAACCTCACTAATAAGTAAGCTGCTAAAAATCACTCAGCAATTACGATGAGAGCGGGAATTAACACCCCGTTCTTTTTTGTAATTTAACAGTATTGCTTCCAGCTTATGATAGCCATCAGAATTATACTACCATAGTAATCAAACAATCAAAGTTAAGATCGTCGCTATTTAGTTAAAGCTAACTGTGCATAATATTTGCGAAAATTATATAACTAATATATCCTTTTAAACAACTATAAATAATCAATAACAGCCTCTTTAATAGCCAGCAAGTTTGCTAATTAGTTAACTTTAAGTGACTTGATTACCATATAATAATTACGATCAGCATACTTAGATAATAAATATGCTGATCCTAGGTAAGCAAATATTGTTGTGGTTGATATGGATATTCACCAACTTATCGATACAGTCGCTCAATTAAATACTAAATTGAGCGATTTAAATAAGATAGAAATAGCAAAAAAACAAGTGATTGAAGATGTTAATCGAGACATAGCAAAATCGCGTCAATTACTGGAGGATAAGGCTAAAGGACTAGAAAAAACCATAGAAAATAAATTAAATGGATTAAAAAAACTGGATGATGAGTTATTAAAAAACCGAGCTTTATTAGCCAAGCTCAATAACAGTCAAAATCTTAATTCTTCTGGCTATATTAAGAATGATATTCCATCAGAAGAACAAAAAACCAATATACAATCTGACAATAATCAAGATACAAACTTACAAACAGGTCAATCAAGAGCCGATCTAATGAACACTTCTCTTGAAGACTTTATTGCTCAAAAGTTTCAAGAAGAATACAAAGTAAAATATCCTGAAAATAATAATTTTCGCCTGAGCAATAAAGATTTTGAGAAAGTGCTGTCTACGATCAAAGGAAAAGCAAAGCAATCTGATGATCTGCAAAAAATTATTGATGAATATTTGTCAAGTTATTCCCAGACTTTAACTGATTCCCAGATCAAGATGCTTGAACAAGAGAAAAATAGATCCTTAGCAAAATAATTGAATAATTTGCTTGATGGAGTTTAACTATCTCTGTCAATTGGGTTTAGTTTAAAGTCCGTTCAAGGGCAGATTCGCGATCGCTTTGACTATTTTTGGCTCAAGCAAACCAGTGGTCAAGAAAATATTTGAGCGATCGCACATAATACTGAATCCGTTTCATATAGGTTACTTAAAAATTTGAGTAACAAGTAACAAGTAACAAGTAACAAGTAACAAGTAACAAGTAACAAGTAACAAGTAACAAGTAACAAGTTATTCTGACTTCATCACCAAATTTTTACGCAGAAATTAAACATTACCTTTGCCAAGCGGATTTAGTATAAAGTAAGTCTGGTGTGAATTAACAGCAGTTTTCAGTTGAATAGACTCCGTTGTTGAATAACTAGTTTTTGGTTCTAAGCTCTAAGCCTTAAGAGAGAGATACAGGCGGGCAAGGGCAAAGTGGTGTATCGATGGTCAAGAAAGAGTTTTCAGGCTTGGTGGTTCGGGCGATCAACTGTAAGTTAGCCGAGAAATGTGTTGAGGTTTACCTAGGCTAATCGACAAGCAAGGTATACTCAAAATCGTTAGTATTTAGATCAAAGTTTAACCCAAAACATCATCTTCAATTCTTAATTGATGACTCTAAATCTATTTTTCCTCAGACATGGTGAAACCGTTGCTAGCAGAACAGATGGTTTTTGTGGAACTACTGATCTGCAATTAACCGCAGCAGGAGCAATTATGGCAAAAGACTTTGCTGTTGCCTATTCTCAGCTTAACTGGACAGCAATTTTTGCCAGTCCCATGATACGCACGATTTCTACAGCCAAACCTTTATGTGACCTGATCAATATGGAAATGCAGTTACGGGATGGCTTAAAAGAAATAAACTTTGGTCAATGGGAAGGTAAAACTCCCGCAGAAGTCAACCAGCAATATCACGATCAATATGTGCGCTGGCAATCTGAACCTGGGTGGAATGCTCCTCCTGATGGAGAAAGAGCCATTGATATTGCCCGTCGTAGTTCTGAAGTTGTTGAAGAAATCGAGCAAACTTATCAATCTGGAAATGTGTTAATTGTTTCCCATAAAGCTACCATCAGAATTATGTTGTGTTCTCTGCTGGGCATCGATGTGGGAAGATATCGCGATCGCATTGATATGCCTGTTGCTGCCTTGAGTATAGTTGAATTTTGTGAACAGGGACCAAAACTGAAAAAATTGAGCGATCGCTCTCACCTTAAACATAATTAATTTAAAGGCTGATGTGAGGTAGTGGAGTACTGAAGTACTGGAGATAGGGGAGAAAAATAAGAATCCGTTGTTTTAGCCAAGAAAACGAAGGCGAAGCTAATTCTTGAGGGCAAGAAAACTATTTGTTGCCCATTTTCGACTGATTGATGGGGAATTGGAGCAATAGTGAATCAATAATTGAATGCTTCAGCCTTCACGCTTCACAACTTCTTCAAGTTTTTAGCTTACCTTGAGGATACAGACGAGTATTGGAGATGTTTCATGAGTAAGAGACAAACAAGAGCAATTAAAATTAGCTTCCCTTTTGGTCTGTATTTTGAGCAACTATTTTATAATGATACTTACGTCAGATTTATTAATCCTTTCAGCTTTTAGCGTAAATATAGGATTAAACATTTAGAAAGCTGTCGTGAACTAAATACAGTCCAATATTTAGAAAGCTGTCATCAGCTAGAGTGGCAATCTTGGAAACTACCTCACAGTGGCATAAATGAAAACTCTCTAAAAATATCAACACTTAGTACCTCTTTTGAACAAAAGACTTCAAATACAATATTTGTCTTACAATCTAGTATTGAGTTGAAATATCGGGGCGTTACTTATCGTACTAGAAAAATTGTTAGTGTAAATATTAGTAGTGTTCAAGTTGAACCTGGATTGCTTAAGCCAAACAATTTTGTACAGCCTGCAAATTATAACAACACCAATACTCCAGAGATTTTTGGTGGTAATCAATAGGTAAATAAAGCGAATCTTTGGTCATCCTCACAAAATCTTCAAATTTTATGAATATTCTTAAACCAAAGAACTAAATTCTTGCTCAATTTCACGATGGATAGCTTAACCGTAATGTTCCACTAGCAGAAAATTTTTAAAGACTATCTCCTCTGACAAGGTGGCAGTTCAACCAAGACATCCTAGCTGAATAATAAATTAAAAAGGTAAAAGATATGAAAGTTTTTACATGGATGCAAAGCACAGTTCAAGATCTTTGGGATGGAGTGTCAAGACTTTTTAAACCTACAGACGATGACTATCCAAAAACTGGAGTACAGCCATTTAGTGGTGAACCTGGCGATGACTCCCAGAAATATTCTTGATAGTTAAACAGTAACAACTAATCTTTCCAAGACAAGCTAGTAGAGACAAAAAATATTCTACTGGCTTTTTAGTTGATGCTACTACACGTTTACACGTTTTAAATCTTAATTTTAATTAAACATGCTGGGGCTTGAATAAAAATCATCAGTCGCGATCGCGTAACTTAACACTACGTTCTTTACATCAGAAAACATCAAACTAGAATGTTAAGATAAGTCTTCGTAATTAAGTCTTACCTAACTACTTTGCTTTCTTAAGCGATTAAAACTGCCCTAAGCGATGAATTCTAAAAATACTTCAAGTGTCTTTAGTACATTTACAAGTACCAAAGATTGGCATACTCTTAATTCTCAACAAGCAATTGAGTTACTGGAGAGCGACCCGATTGCTGGTTTGAACAGTAACGAAGTTATTCAAAGACAAAAATATTTTGGGGAGAACGAACTAAAACAGGCGGACGGACGAGGCAAGTTAACGATTTTGTGGGATCAGTTTACCAATATTATGTTGGTAATGCTGATTGCGATCGCCATAATTTCGGCAATCCTCGATCTGCGTAAGGGTGATTTTCCCAAAGATTCCATCGCAATTTTCACGATCGTTGTTTTAAATGGCATCTTAGGCTATGTTCAGGAAAGTAGAGCCGAACAAGCTTTAGCTGCTCTCAAACGCCTCTCTTCTTCTTCGGTGAAGATGATGCGCGACGGTATAACTCAAGAAGTCGATGCTAAAGAGTTGGTTCCAGGAGATATCGTATTTTTAGAAGCAGGAGTACAAATAGCTGCGGATGGGCATTTGCTTGAGACGCAAAACTTACAGATTAACGAGTCCACCCTCACAGGAGAGGCTACGGCTGTTAATAAAAATGCCGATCCTATTTTCCCAGAAGATGCTCCTTTAGGCGATCGCCTAAACCTCATATTTAAAGGTACGGAAGTTTTTCAAGGTCGAGGTAAAGCGATCGTCACCAAAACGGGGATGGACACCGAAATTGGTAAAATTGCCAAGATGTTGCAAGGGGTAGAAACCGAACCAACTCCTCTGCAAAAACGCATGACCCAACTAGGAAATGTCCTGGTTAGTGGTTCGCTAGCTTTAGTCTTCTTGATCACTGTTGGCGGTTTACTAACATCAGGATGGCAGATTTTTGAAGAGATCTTGGAAACTTCTTTAAGTATGGCCGTAGCCGTTGTTCCAGAAGGATTGCCTGCTGTGGTAACCGTAACTCTCGCTATTGGCACCCAAAAAATGATTCGTCGTCAGGCGTTAATTCGTAAACTACCTGCGGTGGAAACTCTGGGTTCGGTGACGACGATTTGTTCTGACAAAACAGGTACTCTGACCCAAAATAAGATGATTGTGCAGGAGGTACAAACAAACTCTTTTAACTTTGGAGTTACGGGAATAGGCTATCAACCATCAGGAGAATTTCAAGCCCCAGATAATCACCAGGTAGAAAAAGAGCCAGAAGTCCAAAAGTTGTTGCAAGCTTGCGTACTGTGTAACGATGCTTTGCTGCAATACTCACAAGACAAGGCAAAAAAAGCTGTAGAGTGGTCGATTTTGGGAGATCCAACCGAAGGCGCACTATTAGTTTTAGCGGGTAAAGCAGGGATTTTCAAAGCAGAATTAGAGGAGCAAATGCCTCGCAAGAGCGAGTTTGCTTTTTCTGCCGAACGTAAGCGCATGTCCGTTATAGTGGCAAATCCAGAGCCTGGCGAATTTCCCTATGTCATGTTTACCAAAGGCTCCCCTGAGTTAATTTTAGAGCGATGCGATCGCATCGCTTGGACGAAGCCCAATCAGCAGCAAATTAACGATAATTCTGAACCAATTACCGAGCCAAAAAAACAGCAGATTCTCGAATCTAATGCTCATTTAGCTAGTACAGGCTTAAGAGTTTTAGGTTTTGCCTATAAATTCTTGAGTGAAATTCCCGCAGTAAATACAGAAGAAGAATCTGAGCAAGGACTTACTTGGTTAGGCTTAGTCGGAATGTTAGATGCACCGCGAGAGGAAGTAAAACAAGCTGTGCAAAACTGTCGTCAATCAGGCATTAGACCGATTATGATTACAGGCGATCATCCTTTGACTGCCATGGCGATCGCTAGTAAGCTAGGTATAGCTCATGCAGGTGAGCCAGTGGTTTCAGGGCAAGAAATCGCCAGGATGTCGCCAGAAGAATTAGAGGAATCTGTTAGACAAGTTAATGTATATGCTCGCGTTGCTCCCGAACATAAGCTGCGTATTGTTCAAGCACTCCAGAAACAGGGACAATTTGTGGCAATGACAGGGGATGGAGTCAACGATGCTCCAGCTTTAAAACAGTCTAATATTGGGATTGCGATGGGCATCACGGGTACTGACGTGAGTAAAGAAGCTAGTGACATGGTTTTGCTAGATGACAACTTTGCCACAATTGTGGCAGCGATCAAGGAAGGCAGAGTAGTCTATGACAATATTCGTCGCTTTATTAAATATATTTTAGGTAGCAACATCGGCGAGGTATTAACGATCGCAGCAGCACCTCTATTGGGTTTAAATGTTCCCCTTTCTCCCCTGCAAATCCTGTGGATGAACCTAGTCACTGATGGTTTACCCGCTTTGGCTTTGGCTGTAGAACCAGCGGAATCCAATGTCATGAATCGTCCAGCCTACGATCATCAGGAAAGTATTTTTGCTCGTGGTTTGGGAATATATATGGTGCGAATCGGCATTATCTTTGCCGTAATAACTATCGCTTTAATGGCTTGGTCTTACAACTACGATCGAGTTACTGGAGCAGAGCCTAATCACTGGAAAACCATGGTATTTACTACCCTTTGTTTAGCGCAAATGGGTCATGCCCTAGCTGTTCGTTCTGACACTAAGCTGATCGCCGAAATAAATTTTTTTTCCAATCCCTATTTATTAGGCGCGATCGCCTTAACCACTGTTTTACAAATGTTACTAATTTACGTTGCTCCTTTACGCAACTTCTTTGGTACTAGTGTTCTAAGTTTGACAGATATATTAATTTGTCTGGGCTTTAGTATGTTGGTGTTTGTCTGGGTAGAAATGGAAAAACTATACTACCGTTATTTTTCGGCTCGCCGTAGTCGATAGATATTTATCAACGTGAGTTCGACAAAGTTAGAAAGTAGCAGAAGGTAGTGCCAATAATTCTTTCGGCTCTAGATCGAGAGAAGG
>NZ_PVWF01000199.1 GCF_003003995.1 Pleurocapsa sp. CCALA 161
GGAATAAGAGTGCTATTAGACGGTGCATGGGGTTTTGCTGCTTCTCATCGCATTACTCCAGCAGAAATCACGCGGATTGTTAACTTAGCTGTGGAAACCGCCAAAGGTAGTCGTTTAACCCAACAAGAGCCTGTTAAGCTAGTGCCTGTAGAGGCATATCAAGAGCGCTACAATACACCAATTAAAATTAATCCTTTTGAAGTGCCGATTCAAGAGAAAGCGGAGTTATTGCTGAAGATTAACGATCAATTTTTAAGCTATCAAGACAAGGGCATCAAAAAAGCCTATTCTTTCCTCAGTTTTGCCCAAGAAGACAAAATATTTGCTTCTACCGTAGGTTCAATCATCGAACAAACCCTGTATCGTAGCTATCCTGGCATGGGCTGTACAGCGATCGCTAATGGGGATGCCAAAGGCAGAAATTATGAACGTCCACCCCTTAATATTGGCTATGAACATATCGATAGCGCCGATCTACTGGGTAATGTTGAACGAGTAGCCGAGGAAGCAAGCGAAAAAGTTTACGCCCCAGAATTTACAGGAGATGGTAAAACAACCTTAATTCTCAAGCCTAGTAATCTGTTTTTAACTATTCACGAATCTGTCGGACATCCTACCGAACTAGATCGAGTATACGGTTATGAAGCTAACTTCGCAGGAACAAGCTTTGCTACCACGGATAATCTACACCAATTACAATATGCCGCCCCTTGGATCAATCTAGTAGCCGATCGCACTCAACCTCAAGGACGTAGTACGATGCCTTATGATGACGAGGGTGTCCCCGCACAACGTTGGTATGTAGTTAAAGACGGTATCCTCAACGATTATTTGACAGATCGTGAAACTGCATTTCGCTTAGGCAGGAGTAGCAGTAACGGTAGTTCTTTTGCCGATAGTTGGTCGAGTACGCCAATGGTACGCATTCCCAATTTGGGTTTAGAACCAGGTAAGCCAGGAGATAGCCACACTGCTACCTTGGAAGAAATGATTGCCGATACTGAAGAGGGAATTTTAATTGACGGTATTGGCAGCTATTCTATCGATCAACAGCGTCGTAACTTTCAGTTTGGCGGAGATGCCTTCTGGCAGGTGAAAAATGGCAAGATTACGGGAATGCTGAAGAATGTTACCTACCACAGTATGACTACCGACTTCTGGAACAGTATTGATGCTCTTGGGGGTGAATCTGAACTAGTTCAGTGTGGAACAAATATGTGCGGAAAAGGCGAACCGATGCAGATTGCCCAAATGACCCATGCCTGTGTTCCTGTGAGGGTGAGAAATATTCAAGTAGGTAGAGGTTCATAAATTGGACTAGGAGAGAGAGGGTTTCGTCTTAGGAATCAGTAAAAATGTTATTGTTTATAGTTCATATTGTTCTTGCAGCTTAAATAACTGTGTTGTCGCTTCTTCTGCATTGTCAGCCAACTCGGCAAAGGTGATAAACCGCAGTAGTTCTTTGCGTAAGAGGTTCTTTTCTACTTCCCAAGTATCTCGATCTAAATTTGGCGGGATGACGATCGTATCGAATAGTGTAGCTTGTTGTTTACTCGGATGAGGGCGCAAAATTCTGCCACGACGCTGAATAAATTGACGAGAATTACTACTGCTTGCCAGAATTACGGCGGTTTTAATGGCAGGTATATCGACACCTTCATCTAAGCACCGAATCGCAATTAAACCCTGTAACTCTCCTGACTCGAATTGACGACGTAAACGTTCTCTTTCTTCTAAAGACGTATTGGTAGTATAAGTATTAACGCGATAGCCTAACTCTTTGCCTAACAGGTGCGTAACCGCATCAATTTGGCGTGTATCATCGTCTAAATGTCCATCCCCACAATAAAAAATAGTATGGGTAGTATTTAATCTCGATCTCATTAATTTTTCAAGACAGGTTAGTTTATTGGCTGCATTGGCAATTAAACGCGATCGCCTATTTAATAATGAGGTTAAAGTATCATTACCCAGGAAATTAGGGTTTTTGTTTAAAGTCCAGCCAATCCGTTTGGTAAGTTTGGCATAGTCAGCAGCTTCAGGGGTAGTTAGTTCAACCAATATGGGATAGTAAAGATAATGAGCCAATGCACCCTGTTTGATGGCATCTGCTAAGGTAAATTCTGGCTGAAGGATTTTACCAAAATAGTCTAATAAGGCTTCTGTACCCAATTCATCGTATTGTCTTTCTGGAGTAGCGGAAAGAGCCAAACGCAAGCCGATGTTACGGGGTAAACGGGATTCACTCTGAGTTGAACCAAGATTATGTGCTTCATCCCCCACAATTAAGGTTTTGGCAGGAAAGTATTGAAGCTGGGATTGGAAAGCATCACTAATTAGGGTTGAATTGGTGGTGATAATTGTGAGAAATTGGGCGGAATTTGGTAAATTGTTTGGTAAATTATATAGTTGGTTTGATAGCTCTCCTTGCCAGTTATCTACCCGCTTCATAGCAATAATCGGGCGAAGATTAAACCTTTGGCATTCTCTTGACCACTGAGAAACTAAATGCTGAGTTGGACAGACTATTAGTAATACTTGTAATTTGATCTGCTGATAAAGTTCTTGGGCGATCGCTAAAGCAATGATAGTTTTGCCACTACCTGTTGCCATCTTGAGAGTTCCCCTCCCCTTATTGTCTAGCCAATTTGCTACGGCTTGATGCTGATATTTTCTTAGTTTTAAATTATGAGGAAAAATAGGCATACCAAGATTAGCATCTTGATAACTTTTGCCACCTTCTTTCACTCTATTGTTGAGATATTTTTGACGATATAAAGTGGCTAGCCGATGCCAATCAATCTGATTCACTTTGGTTCACTCAATAACTACCAAAAGATTTATAGTTCTTTGTTGAGTAAAACTATTTTACAATCTCTTTGATAATTACGCTGGCAATAAAAAGACTCAGCACTGCTATCTTTTGCCGTTAGTAACCATATATAATCATAATTATCTTGCTTGAGATTTAATTCTAGTTGAGTCAATAATTTTTTGCCAATACCTTGATTTTGGTAATTAGCAGCTACTAAAAATTCAACTATTTCAAAACCTTTTTTTCCTTTAAATGGTACAAAATGACCCATGATTGCCCCAAGAATTTGCTTGCTATCTAGGGCAATGTATCCCGCAAAACCTTGAGACTGATAGATCCAGTTTAATCGTTCATACGCCCAAGTAAATTCCCAATCTTCATTCCAAGGTGGGCTACTAAATACCGAGACGTATAGCTGAGATATTACCTGTAAATCTAGTTTGGCGATCGCACAAATATCCATCTCTAACTTGAGAAAAGTTTCTTAAAACTTGTCCTTAATCACTTTTCCAACTAATTTCACCTACTAAGTCAATAATGCGATCGCGCAATAGATAATCATATCTTTCTAGCTCACACTCAATCATATTCCATTCGTTAGCAGGCAAGTATTCAAATAAAATACGTAAAGGCTGATCGAAGGCAATAACGCCAATTTCTAATAAATTTATCGCTTCTTCGCGGATTGCGCCAATGGAATAACGTTTGGTTGCAGTTGTGGAAATCATAAGTGATACTCTCTACTTAAATAATTAAGTCTGGTTCGATCATAATTTGCAATCAAATACAAATAGCATTGTCTTTTTTACTACTCGAATGAAAAACAATACTGTCAATAGTCAAATCTGCTACAGAATTACCTTTTTTTTAGTTGATATAATTAAGTGTTTTTACTGAGATTACTCAAATTATATGCTCCTTTTCTACTTTTGCCAATTATCAATAGTTAGCAATTGTCAGGGTTTCTTGAAGTTTAACTTCTAGTATAGTTAGCCATAAACTCTTCAAGATTAGGCACATCAACCCAAGTTTTTTGTTGATGGGAGCGGTGGGTTAAATCCATCAGTAATTGCGAATAAACACCCTCTTTTAAGGAGGGGACGAGGGATGTTCCAGCATCAATTGAGGTGACAAAGCGATCGACTACACGAATAAAGGGGGCTAATCTGCCGTCGGTAAACACTTGATTAAATTCATATTTCTTAGGAATCGAAATCTTTTTTAAAGATTTGCCAGCAGGAGCAGCGAATAATTCAAAACCATGGACATAATCTTTTAAGTTACTACTACCAAGAACTAGAGTTCCTGTTTCGCCATAGACTTCTACCCAATGTCCTCTTCCGCCATAGGTAACAGAACTAATCGATAGTTGCACAGGAGTACCATCAGCTAGTTCCATCATGATTAAGCAGGTATCATCGGCATCGACAGGCTTCATTTTCCCCCCCGCCTGGGGGCGTTCAGGTATAGCACAGTTAAGATAGCCACAGAGCTTAGATATAGAGCCAAATAACCAGTGGATATAATCAAAAGCATGGGAAGCTACTGCACCCAAAGCACCGCCTCCCGCCTGCTGTTGAGAATACCAATTCCATTCTCTGGTGGGATCAGCGCGACTAGTTACCAGCCAATCAATTTTAATTAATCTTGTTTTGCCGACATAATCATTGTTTAAGTGTTCAGCCAAAGATAGCCAAGCGGGAACGTAGCGAAATTCAAAGTCAGCGATCGCCGTTACGTCTTGAGCCTGGGCCAAATGATATAATTCCTTAACCTGGGTAGCGTTCATTGCCATGGGTTTTTCCAACAGCAAGTGCTTTTTAGCTTCTAATACTTTTTTACCCATTTCGTAATGTAAAAACGGCGGAGTAGAAATACTGACCGCATCTACTTCAGGCAAAGAGAGAATTTTATCTAGCTCGTTGTAGGCATAGTAAATCTTATGCTCATCGGCAATTTTTTGGGCTTGATTGAGATCGCGATTGTAGACAGCAACAACTTCGGTGCGGGGATGATGTTGAAATCCTGGAATGTGTATTTTCTGTCCAAATCCTGTCCCAACTACGGCTACGCCAATTTGATTTTTAGATATCATCATCAATAATTTTAATAATTTTTCCAGGATTTGCGATCGCTTAATACTGATCTGCTACTGATAGCTAGAAATAATATTACTATCAAAATTACTATCAAATTCATGCCTCAAAATTGACGGCAGCAAATATAATGTGGTCTAAATATTGTCATATTGTCTAAAACTGAGTAAAGGAAAATATAAGCTTTGGATTTGCTCAACTCACTCCGAACATTGGTCACTAAATGTCTAGCAATAATTTCAGCCTTGCTATTATTGATTCCCCTAGCAGCCTGTAATCCTAGTACTCTCTTGGCAAATCCCAACCAACCACCTCAACTAATTAATGTCATTTTAAGCGATCCTAAAACTTTTAACCCTGTATTAGCTGGCGATAAAACTAGTGCCGACGTACGTACAATGCTATTTGATGGTTTAG
>NZ_PVWF01000200.1 GCF_003003995.1 Pleurocapsa sp. CCALA 161
GCTTCTTTTCTAGGCAATCATTTTGGTCTTGGTAGTACTGAATTAGAACATCATGCTACCTATCTTGAACATTACTGGTCGTTATTAAATGAGGATATTAAGGTGTTTTTCCATGCAGTATATGAGGCTCAAAAGGCTGTTCAATATTTACTAGAGATAAGTAAAGTTTGATGAATCCTGGCGGATTGGAATAGTTAAAGTTAATTATTTATCCGCATTTCCAAAATGGATATCAATCAACACGGCGATTGGGCAAGCGGACGTTCCGTCCGCGCCCCTCGCCATCAAAATTCAACTAGGAAACTTGAATTGGAATCAAAGCTGGTTAGGATAGCCAAGCTAAACCACGTTAGTAAGCCCGATACAACTACTGCTGGGATGATTTACTGTGGTCGTCATCGGAGTCGAAGCTTTTCTCATTTTAATCCTTTAGATCTGGGTTTGGGCAATCCTTATTCTCACAAGAGGAGCAAAAATTGTATATGGCAAGTTAACAATCTAGATGAATGTTTGAGATGCTATCGACAGTGGCTTTGGAAGCTGATTCAGAACGAACATAGCCAAGAAAAATTGGCTGACTGGGAAAGGATGTATCTTTATCGATTCTTGCATTTATGTAGTATTTTAGATGGCGTTCACACTTTAGTATGTTTTTGCGTAAACACCAGTCACAATACCAAAAACACTCATATATCTTGTCACACACAAATATTGTGGAATGCTGCCGTGTGGTACGTTTCCCAAAGATTGTAAATTGTAACTGATGTTACGCACTCTTGAGCCAATGCAATTCACACATAACTTGTTGCAAAGCGGTAACATAAATACAATTTCTTAGAGCAAAATGGTTCATCTTATGTTTCAACAAGTCGGTTCTATAAGCTTGGGAAACCCAAGCATAGCCCGACTTCAATTTTAAGCATTCCAATTGGAAGGCAGCATATTGGATACTGAAGAATTGACGGTACGCTATTTTAACGCTCCTCAAGCCAGCCAAAATAATCTGAGTCGTTCGTTTAAGTATTCTCTCAGTCGCGGAGGTGTTGAAGAGGCTGTTTTTTTAGGATCATAGTTGGCAATTTTTAGTTTAGCAGTCTAGCTGGTAAAGATTCGAGCGCTCGCTCGAAAGGTTCGGTACTATCTAAAATTCTCACCAAAATTAATGCTCCTTGAACTGTGGCTATAGCATCGAGAGATCGCTTATGGGCAATTTCTGATTTAATTCCCGTCTCAGTTAATACTTGTGCTAAAGCCTGGATTAGCTCTTGCAGTCTTGCTTTTACTCGATCGTGAAATAATTTATCCGCTTCTCCGAAAGACATAATCGCTAAAAAACAAGCATTTTTACCATCTTTGTAAAATTCCGCCATGCTACTGCACATCGCCTGGATTTTTAATTCAGGCGTTCCTTCTCCTTGCAAAGTTTTTAACACCATCTTCTCAAACAGATCCGAAACATATTCTGAAACAACAGCAGCCATCTCAGATTTTCCACCAGGAAAATAGTGATACAGACTGGCTTTACCTAAACCACTGGCTTGGGACAACAAAGATAAGGTTGCACCTTCATAACCATATTGCCTAAAAGCTGGTACTAGCTTGATTATGGCTTCTTCTTTGGACATAAAAATAGAGAAACTCGATCGCATTTTTTGATTGCTTTGACATTTTACCGAACAATCGGTACAGTATAATTCAATAGAACGTTCGGTACAAAAGTTAAGCCTTGTTAAAAATTATGAAAATAATCGATTACGAACACATAGGAATTAGAGTTAGCGATCGCGCTGAAGCACTAGAATTTTACGCCAAGTTAGGATTTGTTGAGGAAAAATATTTACCTCAAGATAGTGCCAGTGAGCTAGTTACAGAAGATGGGGTTTATCTAAATTTAATTTTCAATGGAGCAAAACGCGATCGCAATATTTTGATGGATGAGGCAATCAAATATCCTGGAATTACTCACCCAGCCTTTATTGTTGAAGATTTAGATTTATTACTAGAAAAATTTCAGCAGGAAAACATCGAAGTTACTGAAGGACCAAAATATTTAGGTAAACGTCGCCGAGTCTGTTTTATCCGCGATCCTGATGGCAATGTCTTAGAGTTCGACCAAATATATCCCTATGCTAGCCAACCAAAAAATCAAGAGAATTTAACTATGAAACTATACGATTTGGAAGTCTCAGGAAATTGCTACAAGGTACGTTTATTTTTATCATTATTAAATGTTTCATACCAGCTTGTTCCAGTAGATTACATGGCGGGAGAACATAAATCACCAGAGTTTTTACAATTAAATCCTTTTGGACAGCTTCCTGTATTAGAAGACAATGGTTTAACTCTAAGAGACTCACAAGCAATTTTAGTTTATTTAGCCAAAAAACATGGCGGTGAAGCTTGGCTATCAAACGATCCTGGAGAGATGGCGCAGATAACTCAATGGTTATCAACCGCAGCTAATGAAATTGCTCGTGGTCCGAATGATGCTAGACTCAATCAAAAATTTGGTATAAATCTAAACTTAGAAGCAGCACAACAAAAAGCTGAGTCAATCTTAAATATTATCGAACAACACCTAAAACAGCACCAGTGGCTAGCTTTAGATCGTCCTACTATTGCCGATCTTGTCTGTTTCCCATACATTGCCTTAGCACCACAAGGTGGTGTCATGCTAAATAAATATCCTGCTATTAATCAATGGTGCGATCGTATTAAAAAACTACCTGGTTTTATTACTATGCCAGGAATTAAGGCTATTTAATAATCTAGTCGCAACATCTGCAAGCTATGTGTGAATTACATTGGCTCGAGAGTACGTAACATCAGATTGTAAGCAGGCATAGGGGGATCGCTTTGGAATGCCATGCACTAATTGATTTGAATAGATTGTAACCTTGTCAGGCGATGGTAACTGAAACATTACAGAGTTTAAACTATGATGATTTTAGGTTTTACGGGGCATCGACCTGCTTCTTTGCCTGGTAATTATTCCGATCGCACCAATCGAGCCTTATTAAATACAGCCGATTTTATTCTGGCTGAGTACGAGCCTACAAAGGTTATATCTGGTATGGCTTTAGGTTGGGATACTGCTGTGGCTGAATGTGCTGTAAATCGTGGCATTGGTTTAATTGCAGCAGTTCCATTTAAGTCTCAACCTTGCAGATGGCCCAAGTCTAGTCAGGAAAGATATCAAAGGCTTTTGAATAAAGCAGAGCGAATTGAAATTATTTCTGCTGGTGACTATAGCCTAAAGGCAATGCAGTTAAGAAATCAGTGGATTGTCAATTACTGCGATCGATTAATGGCGTTATGGCATCAGGGTAAGAGTGGAACGAAAAATTGTGTAGATTATGCTCTGACAATAAATAGACCAATATTCAACTGTTGGGCTACGTTCGGGTATTTTTATCATCAGTGTTAACCAACTGAAATTTAACATTCGGTCGAGAATTGTTCTATCAAAACGAGTTTAGAGAGGCACCTACTGTTTAGTCAGCAGTGGATGATTTTTTAGGGGCATAAACTCTAAGCGAGTTAGCCCGAACACAACTTTAGTCAAGTTGGTTGTGGTTCTGTCGAACCTAGTTAGGTGAAATTTTAAAATTAGGTTTACTAATTATGACTTATACAACTTATGCTCCCGCAGTTGTTCAGGCTCAAGGCTATGCGCCAAAAACGTCAGGTTATACACCTGCACCTGTTCCTGCTCAGAAGTATGCACCCATGCTTGGTCGAGTTCCTAATCAGACTCAGACTGTAGCACTGCCCAAGGCTTTAACAGAAGCTCAGATTGTATTCACAATTATAAATTCTGAAATAGCCAAGTTCAAACGCCAAGGTCAAAACGCTGATGCCAAAGCAATTAAACTAGCTTACCAACAGTACTACGCGGGTTGGACTAGACAGCAAATTTTACAAGCTGCTTTTGCACTCGTTGAGATTTATGACCAGCAAACTAGACAGTGGCGTTTGATTGCTAACGAACAAGAGTTACGCAGCAAACAGGTGCAATTTTCAAAGAGATATCACTATTTCAAGAATAAACGCGCCGTTGCTTAATCATGTCAGACAGATATTCAATTGAATATCTGTCTCAACCAAAGCTATACCTAATTTAAGGGTATAGCTTTTTTTAAAGAATCAAAGCAAGTGAAAATCTGCTAGGCAACTGCGCTAAAAGTGTAGATATGTAACCCTTTCGAGCCGAGTAGAGGTGAAAATCCTTATCTATATAGATGATAGAAATAACTGGAAATATTTTTGACCTGAATTCTTGGTCGCATAAACCTACTACTCCTGAAATTGCCTTATGCATCGCGACCAATGAAGTTATTAAAAAAGCTAATGCTCAGGCAGTGATGGGTGCGGGGATAGCGAAAGCTTTTGCTCTTGTTTATCCTCAACTACCGACAATTTTAGGTCGAAAGTTGGCTCGTTCGGGCAACCGAGTCCATTATCTTTTGACCGTTGGCAATCTACATATACTGTCATTTCCTACTAAACATCATTGGCGAGACTCTTCCGACTTATCTTTAATTGTCAATTCAGCCAAAACCTTGGCAGAAATAGCCAGGGTAAGATCTTCCTGCACTTTCGTTGTTACTCGACCTGGCTGTGGTTTAGGTTATTTACCTTGGTCTGTTGTCAGGAACTCGATCGCCCCTATACTGCCCGATCGCTGTTGGGTTATTGAACTATATCCTTTATATTGAATGATATTTTCAAAATGTCAAAAACTGCACTAATCTGCACAAATCTGCACAAAAAAACCAATCTTCGGTGCAAAATTACAGTTTTGGTTTGAATTAAACATTTCAGATAAGCATTTTTATCATATCTGGTTGCTAGTTTAAATTGCCGAAATTGTATCTATTCTGCACAGCTTTGTCTGATTCTGTTGCTGTTTGTGATAAAAATAACTCAGGCTATATCTCAAATAACAGACTCAATAAGTATTTCTGTTCGGAGCTTTGTTTTGATAGCAAGCAGTGCAAGTATCCGTACACTTAATATTTTTGTACCTAATGATTCAAACTTGCTGCTTGCCTGATTATTTGAACTCAAAATAAGCTATTTGGAAATTATCTACACAAAACAGTTGGATCTCAAAAAATGTTATCTATGTGATCTTGGTTGCACTCAAGTCAATTCAAACAAAGCCAAAATGTAATTTTATCTTTTGGCTGCGATCGCAAATGGCTCACTATCCTAACAGCAATGGCGAATTTAAAACTAAGCGGGTAGAAACTAAATGGTATCCATCAGACTTGGCAATTATTGATCGCCAAGCCAAACTATTAAACCTGACTAGAAC